>JBGSOE010000046.1:0-3686 GCA_041739295.1 Thiohalobacterales bacterium
GGCACGAACAGCATTTCCACATAGAGCCAGCCGCGCCCGGTATAGCCGACAAGCCCGCCCTCGATCCGTCCCTCTGCATCGGTCAGCGGAATGAACAGGTCGCGCCGGTCGGTCGGCCCGAGCAGGGCATTGTTGTGCGCCTTGATCCCGGCGAGGATGGTTTCACGGGCGTCGTCGGGGACGGTGTCGGAGAGGGGGAGGGTGTCGGGCATGGGGAGAGGGTAGGCGGGATTGGGGCGGGTGTCGATGGGGACGTGCGGTCCCGTGTGGACATTTGGGATTTTTGATTTGTTGTCAGCTTCGGCGCCGCTTCTTCGTCCGTGAAGGACTGTGTCGGTGGTGGCTTCTTGGCCGCCGATATGTGCGGACGACTAACAAAATCAACGCTATTGCGGATTGAAGGCAACTGCGGTTGGCTATTTCGTGACGAGAGAAGAGAGGTCGCCTGCCATGCACAAACGGTTGCCGAAATATGTAGAAGTCCCTGTGAGAGATATCGACATAGATCCTAACTTCGTGACCGACCCTCGCATTGTGCAAACTTACGCTGACCTTCACGCGGGTAAGGTCAAGGTCGCACTCACCCGCCTTCCATCGCAACTTATTCAGTCGGGCTTCTACACCAGAAAAGCCGACGGTTCCACGGAACATGTTTCAAACTTGGATGAGAGAGTAGTACCACACCTAACAGCCGCAATTCGCGCCGGTGTCCGGCCAGAGCTTGACGTTCAGTGGAACCCGCATGTGCCCGGAGGAGGGGGATACGTCTGCGCTGATGATGAGCCTGTATTGGCAGCCTATCGTGCGCTGGGTATCGCCATGGTTCCCTGTCGCGTGTTGCGACCCATAGCCAAACCTGGTCCTGAAGCCGCGATCTGGTTAGCAAACAAGGGTAAGAACGTGTCTCATACCAAGTCGATCGCACCTTTAGTGAATTCCTACAGTTCATACTTGGGCGAGAAACAGATTGCCTTAACAGAGGCTCTCGAAAGCCTCATTGAGATCTCCAATGCTACCGCGCTGGCTGTCCGAGAGTTTCATAAAGATGGGGGGTACGACGTTCATTATCATGAGATGCTTCATGCCCTAATGCGCCGGCACGTTCGTGTCCTAGAATCGATGTTGGCGCTAGTCCAGCTTGGTAGGCGGGAGCATGCAATGGCTCTTTGCCGTATGGCTTACGAGGCTTTCCTAAATTTCTATTTGGACTGGCTCGCTCCACAGTTCTTCGGGCCGCGGCTCCAATTGCTTTCGGCCCTGCGTCACTCGGAGGAACATGGAAGCTCGGAGAAGCCCGCCGCCTGGCAGGCGCTGGGGAATTTTCCAGGACTGTTCGAGAATGCGAGCGAGAAGGCGCGACTCTCGCCACTTGGTACTCGGTTTCACAGCCTGATGTATCCTTCCCTCTCGCTTATAGCGCATCAATCATATCAGCATTTAGAACTTGAGGCTTCGGCGTTCGATAGTGAAGAGCCAGCAGAGAAATCCTTGAGCGATGCGCAGTTGACCCGCTGCCTAGATCTCCTAACTACTGCGTTGCTCATACGGGTGCGCAACGACGTTGGATTGCAGTGAGCCTGCATCCATCTTTCACAACCCTTCGCCCCGTAGCCGACATCGCCAGCGACAGCACGGCGAGCCCGGCAAACAGCGGCAGGGTGAGTGCCCTTCAGGACCGTTTCGTCGGTCAACCGCACCAGCAGGCGGCGGGTGTCGATGGGCTGCTCCGGCACGATCAATGGCAGATCGTTGAACATCGTCGGCCGGAGTCAAGTCTGCTAGCTGGGTTCTAGCCCGTGTCGATGGAGTGGCGACCTTGATTCTTGTTACCTTTCATGGTTCAGCCCAGGATGAGACTGCCTTATCTGCATTCGCTCATGAGGTTGCGCCAAACTGGCCGCATCTGGCGCCGAGGGGGCCGATCGTTTCCGGAGAAGGTTTCACGTTCACTGTGCGCCGTGCTGACCGCAGTATTGATAAAAGTGCGGTCGTTGGGCTCGCCAGAGAAACGCTGTCCCCGACAGGTGACCTGGGAGCAATGCGCGGAAGCCTGGTGGCGCTCGGCTATTCCAGCGGGGCCATATTTATCTCGGCCCTATTGTCGATCGCACCTGAGCGGTTCGCCGGTGCTGTATTGCTGCGCCCGGAGCCACTTGCGGATGATTTCGTGTTCCCTGCGATGGCTGCGATGCCGGTTCTCATCCTGTCTGGCAAGAACGATGACCGACGGAAGCCATGCGCTGCGCCCCGGCTGGCCATGCAGCTTTCAGACGCCGGCTCGATAGTGACACATCATGCGCTTGAAACGGGGCATGGATGGGCGCCGAACCATGCAGATGCAATTCTGACCCGCTCGTGGCTCAGCCAGTTTTCTGCCTAGGACGCAGTGTGCGAGGTGACCTTGTCGAGCGGTTGCACGGACAAGCGCATGCCCATGCTGCGAAGCAGGGCGCTCAGGTTGCGCAGTTCCGGATTTCTCGTTTCCGAGAGGGTCCGGTAGAGTTGCGTCGGGTTCAGTTCGGCCGACTTCGCGACGGCGGGCAGGCCGCCGAAGGCCTTGGTCATCTGGCGAAGCGTCACCAGCAACTCGCCCTGGTCGTCGTCCGCCAGGATCGCATCGAGCGTGGCAGCCGCCATCTGCGGATCATCTCGGAAGAGATCCGCCATCGCATTGTCATGGCTGCGGTCTTTCATCGACATCACTCCTTCAGTCGGTGCGACTGAGAGCGGTTTGCCGCTTGGGTGCAGGACTTTGGGAAAAGATCTCAGCACACGATAACGTTGAAATACGGGGGTGAGGCGAGCCTCAGCATGACAGAATCCCGCGTAATGATGGCGATTTTCTTTACCCGCGCAGTTGCGATCAGATAGCAGTCACCAGGGTCCTTATGGCCCGTATCGGTCACCACCGCCGCTGCTTCGCAGGCAATTCTCTGGTGGATCGGCACGACGCGTGCCTTGGCCGCGGCCACGGCATCTGAAAACCATCGGGACGGCGATTTGGTGCCGAGGCTTGGCGGATCCTTGTGTGGCGGTTTGCGCGACGCGATCGACAATTCCCAAGCGGTGATCGGCGATACGTAAAGTGTGCCGTTAGTCTGATTGTCGGCGATTGCGATCAGGGCTTCTTCCGACAGCGTGCCTGCGGCCGTTATCAGCCAGTAAAACGTGTGCGTATCGAGCAGCACGCCGGCCAAAGACTAGTCTTTCTTCGTGGGCCTGTACGGATTGTCCGTATCGACTTCCAGTGCCTGCGCGGCGATTGGCTTCGTGAGGTCGAGGCCCTTCTTCAGAGGCAGTTGCGATGAACTCATCGAGTTTGCGCCGCGCACTTCGATGAAGCGGCCGCTATGAGAATCGCGGACCACCCATTTTCCGGTCGGTTCTTGCTTCAGCTCTGCTTTTGTCATTGAAATAAAATAGCGCAAAATTGCTGGCAGTGCCAGCGCTCAACATTTTAGCCAAACCAGAACACTGCAAACTCCCTACCTCCCCTCACGCCACCACGTCGCCGACATCGCCAGCAGTAGCACGGCGAGCCCTGCAAAGCCGGCAAACAGCGGCAGCGTGTTCACGCCTTTCAGCACCGTTTCGTCGGTGAGGCGCACCAGCAGGCGGCGGTCGTCGGCGATGCGGACGTCGCCGCGGACGGGGAGGATGTCGGGGAGGCGCAGGCCCCCCTTGCC
>JBGSOE010000059.1:0-3645 GCA_041739295.1 Thiohalobacterales bacterium
CCGAAGGCCGCGTCCGACAGATTTGCCTAGCGTAGGCTCAATGATCAGAGCGACCCTAGACAATTCCGTCATTCCGGCACAAGCCGGAATGACGATGAACCCAGAGCTCAGCAGCACCCTCAACCGCTGCCCTACCCACATTGCTTGGTAACACGAACACATAGGCACTATCCAAACGCGTAGTGCTACGTCGGGCCATGCCTGACAACTACCATCCTGCATACACATCGGCAGATCGCAATTAACGCGAGCGTGTCGTTCCCAGCGATCAACTGTACCGACACAATTCGTTCACAAACCAACACCACCTTTTTACCGCAGCCTCGCTCCTGCTACACTGCGCAAGGTCATCGGCGTCGATGTAGAAGCGCCGTTCAACATTCTTCCACTCACGCCCGAGGGCGGTGTATGGCCGACGTAAATCCCGAACAGCCGAGTACCCAGAATCGCTTAAAGATGCTGTCGGATGCGCTCGCCTCGGGTGCCGCCAGCAAGGTGCGGCGTCTGGTGCACAACCTGCACCCGGCGGAAATCGGCGATCTGCTGGAGTCCCTACCACAGGGACCGCGCGTCATTCTGTGGGAATTGGTCGATGCCGAAGATCGCGGTGAAGTGCTGCTGCACGTCAACGACGAGGTGCGTACCGGCCTGATCAAGGAAATGGAACCGGGTGAACTGGTGGCCATGACCGAAGGTCTGGACACCGACGACCTGGCCGACCTGCTCGCCGATCTCCCGGGCGCGGTGATCCATGAAGTGCTGCGCGCCATGGACCTGCAGAACCGTCACCGCCTGGAGGCTGTGCTGTCCTATTCGGAGGATACCGCCGGCGGCATGATGAACATCGACACGGTGACCGTGCGTGCCGATGTGACACTGGATGTGGTGCTGCGTTATCTGCGCCTGCGCGGTGTCATCCCGGATCTCACCGATAGCCTGATGGTGGTGAACCGTTACGACAAATACCTGGGCCTGCTGCCGCTCACCACCCTGCTGACCAACGACCCGGACAAGACCGTCGCCGAGGTGATGGATCGCGAAATCGAAGGCATCTCGGCTGCATTGGCAGATACCGAGGTCGCCAAGATCTTCCAGGACCGCGACTTGATCTCCGCGCCGGTGGTCGACGACTACGGTAAGTTGCTCGGTCGTATTACCATCGACGACGTGGTCGACGTGATTCGTGACGATGCCGACCACTCGCTGATGAGCATGGCCGGTCTGGATGAAGAAGATGACATCTTCGGCCCGGTCATTCCCAGCGCCACCCGCCGCGCGCTGTGGCTCGGCATAAATCTGGCCACAGCGTTCCTCGCCTCCTGGGTGATCGGTATGTTCGAGGCCACCCTGCAACAGGTTGTCGCACTCGCCGTGCTCATGCCCATCGTCGCCAGCATGGGTGGCATTGCCGGCAGCCAGACGCTGACATTGGTTATCCGTGGCCTGGCACTCGGCCAGATCGGTAAATCCAACTCACGCTGGTTGATGTTCAAGGAACTCGCTGTGGGTGGTCTTAACAGCGTGCTGTGGGCGGTGGTCGTAGCCTTAATCGCCATGGCCTGGTTCCAGAACACCAGCATCGGTCTGATTATCGGTGCCGCACTCATCATCAACCTGATCTGCGCCGCACTTGCCGGCTTCGGCATTCCGATCCTGCTGCAGCGCTTCGGTATCGACCCGGCCCTGGCCGGTTCTGTCATTCTGACGACCATCACCGATGTGGTTGGTTTTATGGCGTTCCTGGGACTGGGTACGCTGTATCTTATGTAATTGAGTATCAATAGAAACCATGGCGCGGCTATGCTTACCTCACCGCGCCCGAGATGAGTACAGGCCACACCGTATTGGCCGCTAGCTGACCTGCCTCCTGACAACACCGAATAGGGATTTACAGAATGCGTATACCGGCCCGTCTCTTCGCCCTTGTAGCCGCGCTGTTCTTTATACCGCTACCGGCGCTGGCAGCCGGTGACAGCACTGTCCACGATTTCACTGCCCATTGGGCCGGCATCCTGTCGCTCTCGCTGTTCGTGCTCGCTTATGCCCTGGTGATCCTCGAAGAGAACCTGCACCTGCGCAAATCCAAACCGGTGATGGTCGCGGCCGGTGTCATCTGGACCGTTACCGCCATCGCCTACGCGCAGATTGGCGACACTCACAGCGCCGAAATGATGGTGCGCCACAACCTGCTGGAATTCGCCGAACTGTTTCTGTTTCTGCTCGCGGCGATGACCTACATCAACACCATGGACGAGCGCGGCGTGTTTGACGCCCTGCGCGCCTGGCTAATAAATCGTGGCTTTACCCTGCGACAGATTTTCTGGATGACTGGCTTGCTGGCGTTCTTCATCTCGCCGGTTGCCGACAACCTCACCACCGCATTGCTGATGGCGACCGTCGCCATGGCCGTCGGCGGCACCAATACCAAATTCGTGGTCCTGGCCTGTATCAACATTGTCATCGCCGCCAATGCCGGTGGTGCCTTCAGCCCGTTCGGTGATATCACCACGCTGATGGTCTGGCAAAAAGGCATGGTCAAGTTCGAGGAGTTCTTCGTCCTGTTCCTCCCGTCGGTTGTGAACTGGCTGGTACCGGCCATCATTATGAGTTTCGCCGTTCCTAACGCTTCACCCAATCAGGCTAGTGCGCAAGGCAAACTCCAACACGGCGCACTGGTGGTTGTAGGCCTGTTCATTATCACCATCACCATGGCGGTCTGTGCGCACAACTTCCTGCACCTGCCACCGGTGCTGGGCATGATGACCGGCCTCGGCTTCCTCAAGCTGTTTGGCTATTACCTGCAACGTCGTTCACATTTCTATTACCCGGATGTCGTCGAAGGCAACCTGGAAGGCAAGACGTTAGAGCTGGAAGAAACGGGCGATCGGCGCGTACAGGAACCCAAAAACCGCGCCGCCTACAACATTTTCAAATCCATGGAACGCGCCGAATGGGACACGCTGATGTTCTTCTACGGCATCATTCTATGCGTGGGTGGCCTCGGTGCCCTCGGCTATCTCGCGGTCACCTCGGAACTGATGTACGTCGGCCTGGGGCCGACCTATGCCAACATCCTGGTCGGCTTAATGTCCGCTGTGATCGACAACATCCCCGTGATGTTCGCCGTCCTCGCCATGCAACCCGACATGAGCCACGGCCAATGGCTGCTGGTCACCCTCACCGCCGGTGTCGGTGGTTCGCTCTTGTCGGTCGGCTCCGCCGCCGGCGTCGCCGTGATGGGCCAAGCCCGCGGCGTTTACACCTTCTTCGCTCACCTCAAATGGACTTGGGCCATCGCGCTGGGATACGCCGCCAGCATCTGGGTACACTTCTGGTTGAACGCGGATAAGTTTTAAAGCATGCCTGACTTACCCTTCCTACACAGCGCGTGCTGAGCAACCCACCACAATCAGGCACGCGCCGTAATCCTCAAATCATCGATCTGCACAAGCGAAACACTTTGCAAGCGTCGGGCGCGAAGGGGGACGGAGGGAACATTGATTAATCCTCCGTCCCCTTTCCCTCCCTTTCCCTTGCCACTTCTTACCTATAGATAAGCGGCCTCTGTCGGACGCGGCCTTCGGCCTGAATCCGACCTACACTTAGTCCGCGAAGTATCGTAGGTCGGATTCAGGCCGAAGGCCG
>JBGSOE010000227.1:0-4514 GCA_041739295.1 Thiohalobacterales bacterium
CAGCTAAACGGGCATTTCGAAATTTTCTAGGAGAGAAAAATGGCAAAGCAAATGATTGATACGCCCAATCTGGACGAGCTCGAGAAAGGCCCGTGGCCCAGCTTCGTGACCGGTCTGAAGCGTCTGGCTAAAGATAACGACATGATGGTTGACCTGATGGGTCAGTTGGAAACGTCCTACAAGACCAAGTTTGGTTACTGGAAGGGGGGCACGGTTGGTGTGTTCGGCTATGGTGGTGGCGTGATTCCCCGTTTCACCGAGCTGAAGGACGAGAACCATAAGCCGATTTTCCCCGAATGTGCTGAATTCCATACCCTGCGTATCCAGCCTCCGGCCGGCATGCATTACAGCTCTGACCTGCTGCGCAAGATGTGCGACACATGGTCGGCTACCGGTGGTTCGGGTCTGATTGCTTTCCACGGCCAGTCCGGCGACATCATGTTCCAGGGCATCAAGACCGCTGACGTACAGCCCGCATTTGATGCGTTCAACGAAATGGGATTTGACCTCGGTGGTGCCGGTCCCGCGCTGCGTACCTCGATGTCCTGCGTCGGCGCTGCCCGTTGCGAAATGTCCTGTTATGATGAAGCCAAAGCGCTGCGTACCGTCATCAACAACAACCTGGACGACATGCACCGTCCGTCCCTGCCGTACAAGTTCAAGTTCAAGTTCTCCGGCTGCCCGAACGACTGTGTCAACGCGATCCAGCGTTCCGACATGGCCACCATCGGCACCTGGCGCGACAACATCCGCGTCAACGAAGCGCAGGTTCAGGACTATATGAAGGCGCACGGCATGTCCGACCTTGTGAACGACGTGATCAGCAAGTGCCCGACCGGTGCGATTACCCTGGTTGCCGCTGACAAGGTCCAGGCCAGCGACACCGTGTCCGTTGCCAAGCTGGGTGACGGCAATGCCCTGTGCATCGACAACAAGAACTGCGTTCGCTGCATGCACTGCCTGAATGTCATCCCCGGCGGGCTGTTGCCCGGCAAGGACAAGGGCGTCACCATTCTGGTGGGCGGCAAGGGCGTACTGAAGATCGGTGCCACCATGGGTACCGTCGTGATCCCATTCATGAAGCTCGAGTCCGATGAGGACTTCGAAAAGCTGAATGATCTGGCGCGCAATATCATCGACTTCTTCGCGGAAAATGCGTTGGAGCATGAGCGCACCGGCGAGATGATCGAGCGTATCGGTCTGACCAACTTCCTCGAGGGCATGGATATCCCGGTTGACCCCCGCATGATCAAGGAGCCGCGTTCCAATCCTTACTTCCGTTCCGATGACTGGGACGAGCAGGTCGAGAAGTGGAACGAGTACAAGCAGTCTGCGGCTTAAGTTTCGTTTACCGCGGGTCTCGGTGCGAACCGGGGCTCGTGCATTAAATCAGTTGGAGATAAAACATGGCAGAACTACGTCCGCCTATTGAATCCGGCGCACCGGATCCGATGCCCTACATGCACCCCGTGATGGTGAAGAACTATGGCAAGTGGGCTTTCCACAGCCATCCAAAGCCGGGTGTTCTCTATCACCGCGCAGAATCCGGCGACGAAATCTGGACCGTCAAGGCCGGTACCCAGCGCCAGATGGACCACTACACCATTCGTGAGCTGGCTGATATTGCCGACCAGTATGCAGATGGCTTCGTGCGTTTCACCGCGCGTTCGAACATCGAATACATGGTCGCCGACGGTTCCAAGGTCGAGCCGCTGATCAAGGCGCTGAACGACAAGGGCTATCCCATCGGTGGTACCGCGAACTCGGTATCCATTATTGCGCACACCCAGGGCTGGCTGCACTGCGACATCCCCGGCACCGACGCTTCCGGCGTGGTGAAGGCGCTGATGGACGAGCTGTATGACGACTTCGTCAAGTGCGAGATGCCCAACCGCGTCAAGCTGTCGACTTCCTGCTGCGAAATCAACTGCGGCGGCCAGGCCGACATCGCCATCATCGTCCAGCACACCAAGCCGCCGAAGATCAACCACGATCTGGTTGCAAACGTGTGTGAGCGTCCCTCTGTCGTGGCGCGTTGCCCGGTGGCGGCGATCCGTCCCGCCCTGGTGAACGGCAAGCCTTCGCTGGAAGTCGACGAGAAGAAATGCATTTGTTGTGGCGCCTGCTTCCCGCCCTGCCCGCCGATGCAGATCAACGATCCCGAGCACTCCAAGATCGCGATCTGGGTGGGCGGAAAGAACTCCAACGCCCGCTCCAAGCCGACCTTCCACAAGCTGGTTGCTTCGGGTCTGCCGAACAGCGCACCGCGCTGGCCGGAAGTTGCCGAAGTGGTCAAGAAGATCCTCGCTACCTACAAGGCTGACGGCAAGCCTTGGGAACGCATGATCGACTGGATCGACCGTATTGGCTGGCCCGCATTCTTCGAGAAGACCGGTCTGCCCTTCACCAAGTATCACATCGATAACTGGCGTGGTGGTCGTGCCAACCTGAACGCTTCCGCTCACATCCGTTTCTAAGGATGGGTTTGCCTGCCACGGCCTTGGCTGTGGCAGGTCAGGCGTGAAGATAATGACTGGATTTTTCGGAGTTTGAACTAGCCATGCAATTCGGCATACTTATTAATGAAGGGCCTTATACCCATCAGGCCAGCGATTCTGCTTTTCTCTTTGCCCGTACGGCAATCGAGAAAGGTCACACCGTCCCGCGCGTGTTTTTCTATCATGACGGCGTAAATAACTCCAACCGTCTGGCCACGCCTCCTCAGGATGATCGCAATGTCTCCGCACGCTGGTCCAAGCTTGCAGCGGAACATGGGGTTGATCTGGTTGTATGTGTGGCGGCCGCGCAGCGCCGCGGCATCACTGATGATGTGCTGGCACCTGGCTTCCGGATTTCCGGCCTGGGACAGTTGGTCGAAATGGGTATTCAGTACGATCGTCTCGTGACGTTCGGCGATTGATGGCCAAAGATTGAGATATTCGAGATGAGCGATATGGACGAAATGGATGACGGCTCCGGCATCGTCAAGAAATTCATGTTCTTGAACCGCAAGGCGCCGCACGGGACCGTGTATGCGCTGGAAGGTCTGGAAGTGGTGCTGATTACCGCGGCTTTCGATCAGGACGTCAGCATGGTTTTCACCGACGATGGCGTTTATCAGTTGATGAAGGGAATCGACTCCAAGGGCATCGAGGTCAAGGATTTCTCCAAGACCTATCGTGCGCTTGAGGGTTACGACATCGAGAAATTGTATGTCGACCAGAAGTCGATGGATGCGCGTGGTCTGACTGAAGAAGACCTGATTGTGGATGTGACGGTGCTCTCCGTCGATGAGATGGCAAATCTCATGGCCGAGCAAGACGTCGTGATCAGCTTCTAAGGGGACGGATATGCTGCATATTGTGAATAAATCGGCTACAGAACGGGGCGCGCTGGAAAGCTGCCTTGCCATGGCCACAAAGGGTTCTGCTGTTTTGCTTATTGAAGACGCGGTTTACGCGGTGACAAACGGCAGCACGGCAGCAGCGAAAATCCAGGCAGCGGCTGCTGACCTCAAGATTTACGCACTCGGTCCTGATCTGGCTGCGCGCGGCATGGCCGGGCGCGTGCTGGACGGAGTCAATGTCGTGGATTACGGCGGTTTTGTGGATCTGGTCGCAGAGCACAGCAACTGTCAGTCTTGGCTGTAACTTTTAATAGAAGGAGTATTGCTATGCCTATGGTAGAAATCGCCGGTAAGGAAGTCGAAGTTGACGAGGAAGGCTATCTGGTCGACCTGTCGCAGTGGAACGAAGACATCGCCAAGTACATGGCTGTCGAAGAAAAGGTCGATCTGACCGACAGCCACTGGGAAGTCGTCAACTTCCTGCGTGAGTACTATGCCGAATACCAGATCGCACCGGCTGTGCGCGTTCTGACCAAGGCCATCGGCAAGAAGCTTGGCCCGGATAAGGGCAACAACAAGTACCTGTACGAGTTGTTCCCCTACGGCCCCGCCAAGCAGGCTTGTAAAATTGCCGGCCTGCCCAAGCCGACCGGCTGTATCTAAGTCGTAAGGCAATCGGGTCGCCCCGGATTTTGCTCCGGGGCGACTTTGATTCAGGTTCCTGTTTTCAAATCAAATGCGCATGGCTATAGAAACATGCGTAAGCAAAAGCGTTTGATTCGCAAACAGTTACGTTGTTAGGGCGTACGGTACCGCAGGTGCGTCAGCGACAGCTGGAGCGAAGTCCATTAGGAGATCGAGTTTGTCTACTGTGACGATGATTTATGCCGGGATGTTTTACATCGCGACCTTGTTGCTGGTGGTCGGGCTGGGTTACAAGATTTTCGACTATAGCCGTACCCCCGCGCCACTGTTGATTCCGACCACACCAGCGCCCACCACTCAGAAGGGTGTTGTGTATCGGATGGCCAAGGAAGTGGTGCTGTTCGAGTCGCTGTTCAAATCGAACAAGTGGATATGGACTTTCGGCTGGTTGTTCCATTTCGGCCTGTTCCTGGTACTGGCCCGTCATCTGCGTTATTTCACCGAGCCGGTCTGGTTCTGGGTC
>JBGSOE010000228.1:0-2092 GCA_041739295.1 Thiohalobacterales bacterium
GAGGAAGCCGGGGCGCTGCTGGACGTGGAGGGCGCGCCGGAACGTTTCGAGACGCTGCAGGACCTGGCCAACGCGCTGCTGGACGCGCAGGACCCGGATGTGATTTTCAATTCCGCCGTAGGGGCGCAGCGACGCTGCGCCCCTTGTATGATGAATAATGAGTAAGATAAGGATCAGAGAATAAGGGTACGGCAGATCGAGCGCCCCAAGGTTAAAGAAAACCGTTCTGTAGCGTGGGTCGCCGTGTCCTTTCGACAAAAGCCCGAACAGTTGCCAGGGCCAAGAGCTCGGATCCGGCAAGGTAGGGACCATACATTGATCGAGGGTGAAATGATGACTAAAGACAGTACTCCGATATTTGTTGGCATTGATGTGAGTAAAGCACACCTGGATGTGGCGGTGAGACCTCTCGGGGAGCAGTGGCAAGTTGACAACACCCTGGAGGGGATCAGCCAGTTGGTGGAGAAAGTAGGCCAATACTCACCAGCATTGATCATTATGGAAGCCACCGGTGGCTATGAAGCTGCCAGCGCCAGCGCTTTGGCCGTGGCTGGTCTGGCCGTAGCCGTGATCAACCCGCGCCAGGCGCGTGACTTTGCCAAATCCTTGGGTCGGCTGGCCAAAACCGACCGGATCGACGCCGCGGTGTTGGCGCGGTTTGGGGAAGCTGTCAGGCCTGAGCCCCGGAAACTGTCCGATGAACAAACGGTCCAACTGCAGGCGCTGATGGTCCGCCGTCGTCAGCTGTTGGAGATGATTGTGGCCGAGAAAAACCGGGTTGCGCTCAGTCATGCCGCCGTCCGCCAGCGCGTGATCGAGCATATTGCTTGGTTGGAGAACGAACTGAGCGAGATCGACACAGATTTGCGTGACCACCTCCAAACAAGTCCGATCTGGTGCGAAAAAGATGATCTCCTGCGTTCCGTTCCGGGTGTGGGCGTCGTAACGTCCACCACCTTGCTGGCTGAATTGCCTGAATTGGGTCTGCTCAATCGCAAGAAAATCGCTGCTTTGGTCGGTGTAGCTCCCTACAACTGCGACAGTGGCAATATGCACGGCAAACGTGCGATTTGGGGAGGGCGCGCCGCGGTGCGTACGGCTTTGTACATGGCAACTCTTTCGGCGACCCGTTACAATTCCGTCATCCGTGCCCATTACAAACATCTCAAGGACGAGGGGAAATCCAGTAAGGTCGCCTTAGTCGCTTGCATGCGTAAATTGTTAACGATCCTCAATGCAATCATTCATTCTGGCGACGCCTGGAATGAAAAACTCGCCCTTCCTAAATCCCCTGTTACTGCTTGACTTTTATCACAGTTGCTACAAATCCGGTACAGGCACGATACCCCAATGAATTGACAAACCCGCGGCGGTTTGATATAGTTGTTGCATGAGCACGAGCGCCCGGCTGCATTTGCACCATACTCTCCATCTCCACGTCTGACCGGAGGATGGTCTGGCCGCGCGCCGGAACAACTGACCCCTACACCCCCCGGTTTGCCGGGGGGTCTTTTTGTTCGTACCCGCATTCATCCCCGTTTGGAGTCAAAAAATGAAAACCATCATTCCTTCCGTCAAAGGCACGCGTGATTTCTACCCCGCCGAAATGGCGCAGCGCGCCTGGCTCTACGCGACTATCCGCTCCGTGGCCGAGAGTTTTGGTTACCAGGAGTGGGATGCGCCCTTCCTGGAGCGCATCGACCTCTACGCCGCCAAATCCGGCGAGGAACTAGTCCGCGAGCAGGCCTTTGTCTTCAACGACCGCGGCGGCGACGCCATCACCCTCCGCCCCGAACTGACCCCTTCGCTGGCCCGCATGGTCGCCCAGAAGCAGGGCGAACTGGTCTTCCCGCTCCGCTGGTGGTCGTTCGGCCCCTTCTGGCGCTACGAGCGCCCGCAAAAGGGCCGTTCGCGCGAGTTCTTCCAGTGGAACATCGACATCATCGGTCCCAACACGCCCGAAGCGGACGCCGAACTCCTCGCGGTGGCGGCCTTGTTCTTCCGGAAGGTTGGCCTCGGCCCGGACAAGGTCCGCCTGATGGTCAACGACCGCAAGCTGATGAACGCCGAGATCGATGCCATCGGGATCTCC
>JBGSOE010000172.1:0-10046 GCA_041739295.1 Thiohalobacterales bacterium
TGCAAGGCGCGGACGGGTGAAAAAACGGAGTTTACACGGCGTAAATGAGTATTTTGAGCCCGGCGGCAACGCGGCAGATGCCGCTTCAGCGAATTAATCAGAGGTTCCCTAAGGCTATTGCCCACAATTAATGAGCATTACATGATGGCATGACATAGATATGCTCGACGTGAGAACTTCGCCGCCCTCTCCCCAACCCTCTCCCGCCCCGGCGGGAGAGGGGGTTATCCACTGTCCCCGCTTGCGGGGAGAGGGTTAGGGAGAGGGGAGTCAGACACCGGCTACACGTACGCTGAAACATCCACCGCATCCAGCTGATCAGGGTCCAGGAACCGGCGCCCATAGTCCAGATAGACACCGCTACTTAGAAACAGATCGAACAGGTCCGGGTCAATGTGTTGATCTTTTTTCATAAAGCTCATAATACGTATCGCTTCGCTCAGCTTTTTGGATTTTTTATAGGGCCTATCGGAAGCAGTAAGTGCCTCGAAGATATCCGCGATTGCCATCATCCGTGCTGTCAGCGGCATTTCGTCACTCTTCAAACGCTTCGGATAACCCTTGCCATCCATCGTTTCATGGTGACAGCCCGCGATGAGCGGCACATCCCTTAGATGCTTAGGATAGGGCAGCTCGCTCAACATGATAATGGTTTGAACCATATGATCGTTAATCTTATAACGCTCCTCGGCGGTCAGCGTGCCACGCGAGATGCGCAGGTTATAGAGCTCACCGCGGTTATATTTGTATTCCGGAACATCCAGTTTGAATCCCCAGGGATTATCCACTTGCATCCGATCTGCAGAACTACGTTCAATCAGATGCTCGGCCTTATCCGCGAGAAGCTTTTCAGTTGCCGGCAGCGGGACCGCCTCCACTCTCGCCTTGCGTGCCGCCTCTTCCCATGAAATGCCGATACGGTCATCCAATGTCCGCATCCAGGTACGCTCGGCGATCATCTGCAGGCGTTACATTCTCTCAGGATCCATAAACTCGCCACCTTCATTGCACTCGGCGACAAAAGCGAATTCATTATCGAGCTGCCTTAATGCATCATCCAACAACGGCTTCAGTATTTCGCGATTACCGCCTTCAGTCAGCTTCTGCCAATACTGTATCTCCGCATCACGCTTGAGCACTTCAAAACGCATACGGACTTCATGGATACGATCACTGATGGTTTCGAGTTTGGTTGACTTGTCTACCACATATTCCGGTGTCGTCACCTTGCCACAGTCGTGCAGCCAACTGGCGATATGCAGCGCCTCCCATTGCTCATCACTTAATTGAAAATCTCGGAAAGGGGGCGCATCGCTCTGACAGGCAGCGGCGGCAAGCATGCGGGTTATTTCAGGCACGCGCTGACAATGGCCGCCGGTATAGGGTGATTTGGCATCAATGGCGCCGGCGATCAGCTTAATGAATGCTTCCAGTAATGCCTGCTGCATCATCAACAGCTGGCGGCTTTCCAACGATACGGCCGCAAAACCGGACAACGCCTGTACGAAGGCGATGTGGCCATCCTGCTGCTGCACGGAGTGATTATCCATCTGCTCCCGATACAGCAGGCATAACACACCGATGATTTCCTCTTGACGGTTACGCAGTGGATGCGCGATCAGCGTGAGCGTAGCCACCGAAAATATCTTCCGTAATGATGCCAACCCATCTTCCTGATCCAATTTCAATGTAATCAGGCTGCTCTCTTTCCGTTTAGCAGCCCGGGCCAGCTCACTGTCGCCGTCCATTGAATAACGTGGCAACTGATCAATGGAACAACTGCCATGATCCTGCTTTAACAGTATGCCAGGCTCAAGATAACCGTCCTTATCATTGATAAGATAGGTCAAGACGCCATCCGCCTGGCCTATCGACATGGTCTCCTGCGCCGTGCGTTGCAGGAGTGAGTCGAAATTCTTTTCCCCGGCAAGTGAGGTAATCAGGGTCAGAAACCGGTTGATAGTATTCTTCATCATCTCCATCGCAGCGGCGAGATCATGCACTTCCGAGATCATTGAACGCGTCTGAATTGGCCTACTGAAATCAAATCGACTGATGAGATCGGCCTCACCTGCCAGATCACGCATCGGGCCAGATATTCTGCGTGCCACAAACCACACGATAGGGATAGCCAGAAGAATAATACAAGCAGTGATGATTATTGACGTCCAGCCGATCTTGATTGCCTCGCTCAACAGCTCTTTGACCGGTGAAACCATGAGCGCAAACAGGTCTACATCACCGGACTTGGCAATTTTTCGTACGGATCCAATCCAGCGCTGGCCAGAAAAATTGAAATCCAGGGATTGGTCAACCGGCCGTAATTTTCCTGCCAGATATGCCAGCACGTCACTGTCCAGACTGGTCAGATGAGCGATCTTGAAATCACCCCCTTCCGCCACCTGAATTAATTTTTCAGTATCACGATAAGCAAACACATTGCCATCCGCACCAATCAGGACAATCTCGGAGCCTGGCGTAATCTGATGCCGGCGTACTGTATTCGAGAGCTGGTCCAGGGTTATATCCGAGGCGATGACGACACCGGGCACCGGAGTCTTCATGGTGATTGTCGCACCCACCTTGCCGATGAAGTAGAACAGGTATGGACTGGTTGCCGCGGGTTTATCGCCTGCAGCGCTGTACCAGGGGCGTGTACGCGGATCATATGCGGTCGCCGTCGCAGGTAGCCGCTGCAGCTCGCGTAAATTCTCGTCAAAGAACAACCGCACCAGCACACGCTGACCATTTGCGCCAGTCTCGATATGATCTGCCATGAATACAGCGCCATCCGGCGCCGTAAATTTCTCACGCATATAATCGGCTGCTACCGATCGGACCACAAAGTAGTCGCCATTCGCATAGCCCACCTGTATTGACGCTACCGACTGACCGCCCTGCAGTGCCACACTAATAGTTTTGAGTTCTTCAAGCCGCTGCTCCAGTGATCCGGCAGCAGCAATGGGCGAAAGCGCCAGCAACTGTAACGCATCACGTACAGGCTTATAGGTGGCGGTAAAATCCAGAAGCATTTCCTGGCTTGCCTGGTCATACAAATGATCTGCCGAAGACAGGATGATCTCTGATGTTTTGCTGTAATTCTGCCAAGTGAGCACCAGACCGATGCCAAGAATCAGTGAAATGAACAGGCTACTAATGGTGATGTGCAGCGGATAACCGACTTTACTGATTTTGGTATTCATATATTCATCCAGTCGCCGTACTCAATTTACTACAATGCGGATTATCGGGGCCTACGTAAATTTCACTCAGCCCTGCATTAGCAGCTACTTTTTCTACCAGCTTCTCATGCCTATAGGGAATATCTTTGGACTGCTCAATACGGCATTAAAGCGATGAACGTTCTATCAGCAATAATAAATCACACCTCCAATAATGACACGGCCATAGCGGTCTGCTGAACACTTTTGTTGGGCGCCACACCTATTCATGTCGAAATCGGCCGCGCTAGAAGTATCGACGGAGGAACGCCGCCGCTTCATCGGAGATGCCGACAATTTTGTTCGTTGCCTGACGATAGAATTTGAAGTTGAGCTCGGTCTCGGGTCGACCGTCGTTCCAGTCGGAAAAAAGTTTGACCTCGCTCCGTCCCAGGCGTCGCTTCGCGAGGGCGGTGCGTCTGATCGAAATACTCACACGCGGCGTTTGCCGGGCGATCCCGGGTTTCTTTGCGATCGCTTTGGCCGAAGTGACGACGCCGAATGCGATGAGACCTGGCCCGCCTTCATTCTCACTCGCGAAGATGAAGATCGCATCGGCTTTGGCGATGTCCTTGCCACCGTACATCGTTTTCTGCGCGCTGAACGCGAACGTCTCCGCCGATGGATCACTAACCTCGGCCTTGATCGCGAACATCGTGCTCCTCATCTCGCATCCCTAATTCCAAGAGCGTCCAGCGGGACTAGGCCCAGCGCCCAGCATCAGCGGCACGCGATTTCTACACGACGATTCAGCGAGCGGCCCGCTTCAGTCGCGTTGTCTGCGATAGGTTGCTTCTCACCGCGGCCCTCTGCCGAGACGCTTCCCGCCTTGATGCCGCGTCCGACAATGGCGGCGACGACTGCCTCGGCCCGACGCTGCGACAACTTGTCGTTGTACACATCCGAGCCCTCGCTCGATGTATAGCCTAACACGGTGATTGCCGATGCCGCCGATGCCTGCAAGCCGGTGGCCAGTGCATCCAGAAGCGTATCGGACTCCGGCCTGATGGTCGCAGAGTCGAAATCGAAGTTGATGCCATGGATGATGGAGCCACAACCGAGTGGCTGTACAGCCTGCCCGGAACACTCTGTCTTTATGCCGGGCGCGGCATCGCCTGAGTAGAGCCGAAATGGCGCACCGTTGGTTGATCGAACACCGGTGATCTCGCCAGTGTCGCCAACGGCCAGCAAGAACGAGCTCGGGATGCCGCCCTTGCGGGTTTGCCCGGTCGCGCGCAGAAGATTGCCGCTGACGGTACCTTTGATATCGCCCTCGCCATCGTAGCAGCCAGAGACGCTGGCGCCTTCCTGCTTGAGCTCAAGCAACACACCTCGACCTTTCCATTTGCCGTGAAAGGCTTCTGACAAGGGCACGGGTTCTTGACTCCCGTAGCCGATAATCTCGCTGAACTCGAAAAACGTCTTGTCGCGCAGGATATTGATGCCGCCTTCCAGGGTGACCCGCACCCAGCGGACAGGCTTCTCGACAGCGATGGGAATGGAGGTGGTCTGCCCCTTTGCGGAATGCGTTTCAAGGGTGGCACTGCCAAGCGCACGAAACTGCTCCCCAGGACCGCTGTCTGAGCCGGCGATCTCCACCTTTCTGACAAATGTTTGCGACGGACTTGGCGTTTCAAGCACGTTGGGAACGACAAATTCCCTGAACGTCGTCAAAGCAGGCAACTTGTAAACAAACGCAATACTGGTTTGTGCGCTCCCCGGCTTGGGTGTCAGCGCGTAACCGACGTCATTGCCATCAATCGCCTGAAGTGCTTCGTTCGTTCCCGCACCCAGTTCTTTCGCATTACCCTCGAATGCAACCGGAACGGCGCCCTGAGCGAGACTGAGGTAATCGACACGTTGCTGGAGGTCTTCGGCTGCACTTGCTGCCGCATGCGCTGCCAACACGGCAAAAAACAAGAGCGTGAGCGGATTGCGATAGTTAACAAGGTATACCATGCGATTTTCTCCGATATGAAGGAACCTCTGATTAATTCGCTGAAGCGGCATCTGCCGCGTTGCAGCCGGGCTCAAAATACTCATTTACGCCTTGTAAACTCCGTTTGTTACTCGGTGCTACGCACCTCGCCCTGCGGGCCGGCTAGCGCCGTTCTCTCCGCTTCGCTTCGAGTCGCCCATCCGCGCCTTGCATCTGCTCGCTTGATCAAATTAATCAGAGGTTCCTGAAATCTCTTGTGATGGCTAACGCTCCCAATAAGCCGTGCCGCTTCTTGGTGTCGGCTGCAACGACGGTTTAGGTTTCATGGTCATCGGGACCAGCGTCTTCATAACGTGGTAGTGAATCTGTAGTTTCGAACCAAGCAATTTTGCTTTGGCACCAGATGTGGTATTGCGGGTGTATTCGCGAAGGGTCATGAAGACTGGCCAGCGTTACGTCCACGGTTTTTGGGGATGCTGACAGACGAAATGCCATTTGAGTTCCGCAGTTGCCACAGAACTCTCTTTGACTGTGCGGGCTTGAATGGAAAATTGCTGGGCGGCCTTTTGTGTAGGAAAACCCATCAGCGATGACGGTGAGCCACGCGAGTGTTGGTGCGCCGCTGGATCGCTGACAAAGCCGACAGTGACAGTAACCTGCATCAAGTGGTTGAGCATTGATGCAATACTGGATTTCGCCGCAAAGACAGCCACCTTCTAGGGTTTGGAACACGGACATCGTTCTCCTGAAACCTAACGACGCCCATAAGCCTCGCAATCTTCGCGTCGGCTTGATGGGCTGGTTAGAACTCGGTCTCTACGCCGCGTGGGGTGTAACTTCTTTTTCTAGCCGTTTGTCGAGTTCCGCTTCTGCGCGCAAAAGATCATAACGTGACTGAAGGTTGAGCCAAAACTGCGCCTCCATACCGAAGTACCGGCCGAGGCGCAATGCCGTATCAGCTGTAATAGAACGTTTGCCTTGGGTAATTTCACTGATACGGCGTTGCGCCACGCTGATGTCCTTCGCAAGGCGGTATTGCGATATACCCATGGGCTGCAAAAATTCCTCCAGCAGAATCTCGCCAGGGTGAATCGGGTCGAAATCTCTCTTAGCCATGACTGACACCTCTAATGATAATCAACTATTTCCACCTCATGAGCATCACCGGCTTTCCAGATAAAGCAAATACGCCATTGATCGTTGATTCGCAGACTGTGTTGACCTGCCCTGTCACCCTTCAGTTTTTCAAGGCGGTTAGACGGCGGAATTCTCAGTGATTGAAGCTCGCTCGCCGCAGCAAGCATTGTCTCTCGCTCCCGCTCATAACTGCGAATATGCAGACGGCGTTGCCTATCGGTGAATAATCGCCCTCGCTTCGCTCTCCATGGCGATTAGCGTAAGTCATTTTTTACCATGCCAGTAATCGGGGTCCCGATGTTGATGCATGATCGCAAGAATTACGATCTCAGTTGGATCAATTTGATATAAAATCGCATAAGGGAATCTTCTGATGATTCGACGTCTGATGCTTCCGTGTATTTTTGGCGCGGCTTCGGGATGATCCTCAATGCTTTTTACAGCCCGATGGATTTCTGAAAGAAAGTCATACCCGAGGTTAGGTACCTGAGCCTCATAGTAACGAGCCGCCTGTACCATCTCCCACTCCGCGGGAGAAAGATAACGTACCTGCATTATTTCAGCTTCGAACGAGCTTCTTCAAATACCTTATCAGCTGATTTTGAAGTGAGCTTCCCGGCCCTATAGTCCTGATACCGCTGCTCCGCCACTTTGAGCCATGCGGCCTCGGCATCGACATCATCTCCAGTATCCAAGGACCGTATCAGACCTTGAATCAGGCGAGACCGCTCCTCAGTCGATAACTGAGCAATACGATCTTCGATTTCCTTAAGATTTGCTGCCATCACGATCTCCATCGGTAATTGCGAATACAATATTCCGAACATCTAACAAATTCAATGTGGCGTATATCTCCGTGTACTTAATGACTTATAACGTCTGGCTTCAGCGGCGCGTTTTTTGCGTCCGCTGGGAGCCATTGTTAGCCGCTTGTTCGGACAATTGCCCTTCTGCATATTTATGCAGAACACTCGCAACTAGCGTTTGATATGGAATTCCTTCCGCGAGAGCACGCTTTTGAAGCGCTCGGAGATCTTTAGAAGAAATACGAATATTGATTCGGCTGTCCTTCTTGAAAGTGGCTTCAGCAACTTCCTTGTGGCGTCCAATCTCCTTTTTTATATTTTTGACTCGCTTAAGTTGTCCGCTATCGAAAGCGCTCAATATTTCCTTTTCTTCAGCATCTAATTTACCCATCGGAGTCACCTACATACTGCTTCGTTGCTTTTCGGCTGGGAATTATGGTCTTGAGGAATATTTCACCTTCAGTTTCTACGAACGGAACCAAATAAGCGTAACCCTCAACGACGACTACCAGAATTTGTTGTCCGGGATAACGCTCTTGGTTGGGATGTTCGAAGATATCCATCACATCGCCAGCTCCAATATGAAACACCACCTCTTCGAACGAAATTCCACGCTCCACTTTCAGTAGATCGTTCTTTTCAGCATTCCATGCGTAGTGCTTCATAGCCGCAGTTTAGCCTAATGTGTGCCTTATGTCATCATGCGGCTAACGGCTTAAATGAGGGGGCTTTTGCGAAACAGGCGCAGCCTGTGTAGCAAAAGTCCCTCTCCAACGATTTGTTGGACGGCATCCTCACCCTAGCGGTACGTTTCCCCCGCGAACTCGATAAGACAAAATCCATGGCCGAATGGATCCGAGAAGGTTATGCATTTTGAACCTCTCCATTCAATACATTCACTTTCCTGGCTTGCCCCTGCTTCGAGAGCGCGTTTTGCTGCCTCTGCAATGTTGTCTACAACGAAATCAATATGGACTGGTGTCCAATGCCTGGAATACTTGCGTGTCTCCGAAACCGTACCTGCAGAAGCTGAGCCTGGAGGATGTTGTAGAAGATAGATTACAGACGACATGCCCGTAAGTTCTGCCACGTCGCCATCCAACGTACGGCTGTGCTCCAACCCCAAAGCGGCGCTATAGAATTTTATCGCTGGCCCGAGTTTCGGGACGTCGATGTTCACCACTATTCTCATGGCTCAGCTTCCATTCTTATGACGCCCAACGTTCGCCATAACCAGCGTGCAAATGCGGAGAGCAGCGTAGCATTTGCACGTCCGAGTTGATGGCGTTGTTATGCATTACTTGATGACTCCCTTCGCTTGAAGTGCATCTCGCGTTAACTGCTGACGTAAAGGCAAATCCTGTTGGTCACGAACCTCAATGTTGGTGGCAAAGAACCAAACATCTGTTGGTGTTTCGATATAGCCAACATACCAGCCAACTTGTGGTTTAACTCTCGTTGCCCAGCCTGTTTTGGCCCACATCGTATATGACGGAGTTTTCTCCACGAGCATGACTTGTTGCAGCGTTTCGTAAGAGTGTGCGCCAAATGGGAGTGTTCGCAGATATACTTTTTTGAGGAAATCTATCTGTTCAATTGCGCTAATTTGAAGAGAGCCGTCAAGCCAGAATGTTGTTTCGTCGAAAGGTTCACGTAATTCCCCATAAGTGGTCTTGTGCAAATAACTTCGATATTTTTCTGCACCAACTCGGCTCGCAAGTTCCTGAAAACACCAGACACATGAAACTTTGAACGCGCCTTCTAACGTCTGGTCATGATTCCAATCAGGGAGATCGTATATTTGTCCATCCCATTTCAGCACTTCGTCTTTGCCGTAAACAGCCTTTTCTTCAAGCGCAATCAGTGTATTCATTATTTTGAATGTCGATGCGGTTGAAAATCTTTGATTAGCGCGATGATCGTTGTAGATGAAGTTCTTTCCGCTATGTAGCGACGAAATTACAATCGTTCCATCTAATCTTTGCTGCGAAAAGAGTCCAGCAAGAACTTGGTCTTCAGCAATTGCTGGCAATGACCATAGATGGGCTAAAATAATGGTGAAAATCTTGCTCATGTGTTTATGCATAACGACCGAAATGAGCGGCGGTCAGCGCGTCGGGCTGGGCTGACTTGTTGGATGTTGGCAGGCTCATTTACAACCAACCCCCTAACGCCAAAATAACAAGAACTAATACAGCGAGTGATATAGCCGCCAACCCTACCGACTCTCGCACGCTCAATTTTCGAAAACCATGCGCGCGGAAGAATGGCGTAAACGGGCCATACACAAACCAATGCCACCATGCTTTTTCTATTTCTTGTTTCGTTTTCAGCGGCTCATTCATTTTTAGCGCGTCGTAAGCATTTATTGTTTTACATCTAACGATTGAAGCCAGTCACGCGCGTCAGCGCGTCGGACTGGGCTGGCTTGTTATGTGTCATTACTCACACATCAGGTTCGGTTTTTTAAACTCCGTAACAGACCAACCACTTGTGTTTTCATTCCATCTTCCAAAAAGTGTGTAAACGCAATTTGAAGTAATAGTTTGGCCACCCGTAATCATCGTATTTGAATTGACCCAGCTAGAGGACCCGTAACTATTAACTGTTCCAGTAGTTGTGGCAGTAGTTGGAGTTGTATATGAGCTATTCATAACCCATTGAAATGCTCTACGGCCATCACCCATATCGAATGCATTCGCAGGAGGACCATAATCCAGCATTACTTCTCTTACATCTTTTCCTACATATGAGTTCATTATCTGTGACGCGCAACCGGTGAGTAATGTTACTGCTATCGCTACATATATCAGTTTATTCACAGTTTCTCCTTTGACACATAACGTGAAGGTAACCGGCGCTGCGCGGCTTCATCGCGCAGCGTCCGTGTTGACCGTAGGGTTAGGCCGCCCTCACTGACGCACATAGCGCAAGTGTGTGGCC
>JBGSOE010000186.1:0-6561 GCA_041739295.1 Thiohalobacterales bacterium
GATTCGCATGTGCACCGGCATGCGATGTTCTTCCGTGCGCTGCGCAGCAGTCTGACAGCAATTGCCCCTTACAATAAGGACGATCCCAGCATCGTTGTGCTCACACCGGGCCCGCACAACGAAACCTATTTTGAACATGCCTATCTGGCTGCCTATCTGGGCTACAACCTGGTACAGGGCAATGATCTTACTGTGCGCGATGGACGCGTCTGGTTGAAGGCATTGGACGGATTGAAACCGGTGGATGTGATCCTGCGGCGTGTCGACGATGACTACTGCGACCCACTGGAACTGCGCGGAGACTCGCAGTTAGGCGTTGCCGGACTACTGGAAGTCGCCCGTCGTGGCAATGTCGCCATCGCCAATCCACTCGGCAGCGGCGTGCTGGAAAATCCCGCACTGATGGCCTTTCTGCCGGCCATCGCCCGGCATTTACTGGGGCAGGATTTACGCCTGCCATCGGTCGCCACCTGGTGGTGCGGGCAAGCTAATGAACGCGACCATGTTCTGAAGCATCTCGACAGACTGGTGATCAAACCCATCTACCGTCATCGCAACTCACGGCCATTGTTTGGACCGAATCTCAGCCGCAAGGAACTGGAAAGTCTGCGCGTGCGCATCCGTGCACATCCACATCTGTACGCTGGCCAGGAACTGGTCAGTTTCTCCACCATCCCGGCACTGATTGATGGCCATGCCGAGCCGCGCCATGCGGTAATGCGCAGTTTTCTGACCGCGCGTGAAGACGGATATGTGGTTATGCCCGGCGGATTGACACGCACTGCTCAGGATAAAGACGGTGTGGATGTCTCGAATCAGGCCGGCGGTATCAGCAAGGATACCTGGGTGCTGGCCTCGGAGCCCGAGCGGTATGTCAGCCTCTGGCAACAACCTGACGCCGGCAGCACAATTTCCGCCCGACGCAACATCGTACCGAGCCGTATGGCAGACAATCTGTTCTGGGTGGGTCGCTATGGCGAACGCGCCGAGATGATCTGCCGGTTCCTGCGCACGGTGCTGCGCAAATGGATCGAGGTCCAGGAATTTGGCGACGAGAGTGATAGCGTCTGCCTTCAACATCTGCTGCGCGCAATGACGCACCTGACGGGAAGTTATCCCGGCTTCATCGGTGAAGGCGCTGATGAACTGCTGGCCCGACCGGAAAAGGAGCTGGCATCGTTAACCCTGGACAGAACGCGCCTGGGCAGTCTGCCAGCCACCCTGCGATCCCTGGTGCAGACGGCCTATGCGGCGCGCGATCTGTGGTCAAGCGACACTTGGCGCCTGATGGACGAAATCGAACGCACCTGGACCACCAAATCAACCCGCACGCGCCTCGATGCCAGCGTTCAACTCGATCAGCTGGATCAACTCATTACCGCACTTATGGCCCTCTCTGGACTGAGTGCGGAAAGCATGCTGCGCGAACAGGGCTGGCACTTCCTCGATATCGGCCGACGCATCGAACGCGGGCTGCTCACCAGCACGCTGTTGCGTTCACTGCTGACCACCGCGCATTCACAGGAGATCGAACACAAACTCCTGGAAGCAGCGCTGATCACTCACGAAAGTCTGATTGCCTACCGGCGTCGCTATCGCTCCTTCCTGCAGTTACCGGGCACACTCGAACTGCTGTTCCTCGACGCCAGCAATCCGCGCGCCGTGCTTTATCAACTCGATCGACTGCAGGAACATGTATCCGCCTTGCCGCGCGATAACAAGCGCACCCAACTCAGTGTCGAGGAACGCCTGGTGCTGGAGGCCACTACCCAGATGCGTATTACCGATGCCCAAAGTCTGGCAACGCTGGAGGAAGGCGAGACACTGTATATGGAATTGGATCAGCGCCTCGCGCGCACCAGCCATTTGATATCTCGCATCTCCGAGGTGCTGGCAGACAGCTACTTCAGTCATACCCAGGGACCGCAGCAATTGACACCGGTACAACCGGAGTTAGAACCATGAACTACCGCGTGGTGCATCGCACGATCTATGACTATTCGCAGATGGTCGCTTCATGCCAGAACGAGGCGCGGTTAACACCACGCAATTTCGCGCGTCAGACCTGCACCACCAATCAATTAGTGATCGAACCCCCACCGTCGGATTACCATGAACGTCAGGATTTCTTTGGCAATCAGGTCGCCTATTTTTCCATCCAGCAGCCGCATAAACAGCTGGTAGTGCACGCCGAGAGCGAGATCCAGGTTCATCCCACCAGTGCCCAGCTCGATTACAGCATGGATATGCCCTGGGAAACGGCGCGCACTAACCTTGCCGCCGGCATAGACCCAGTGACACTTGATGCTCGCCAATACGCACTGAATTCGCCAATGGTGTCCGCTTCCCACGACCTGGAACACTACGCCTTGCTGTCGTTCACGAAGAAGCGCCCCATCATGGATGCCGTGCAGAACCTGATGCAGCGCATACACACTGACTTCGCCTATGACCCCACCTTCACCAGCATCGCCACGCCGCTGGAAACCGTACTCAAACACCGGCGCGGTGTTTGCCAGGATTTTGCGCAACTCGCCATCGGTTGTCTGCGCTCGCTCGGCCTGTCCGCGCGCTATATCAGTGGCTATGTTGAAACGCTACCACCGCCAGGTAAGGCACGATTGATCGGCGCGGATGCCTCACACGCCTGGTTCTCGGTATATATACCGGATTACGGTTGGCTGGATCTCGACCCGACCAACAATCAGAAACCCATGGATCGACACATAACCATCGCTTGGGGGCGCGACTTCGCCGACGTCACGCCGTTGAAAGGCGTGCTGTTCGGCAGCGGTGAGCATAAGCTGACGGTGTCGGTGGATGTCGAACTGTTGAACGGTGGGTAGATTTCATCTGGCTTGTAGATATAGGGTGGGTTAGCGTTTTTCGCGTAACCCACCAAGCGTTGCGTAGCAACACAAATATTATTCGGTGCTGCCTAGGAGCCTGTCTGACTTGAGACTGATCTACTGCGCCGGTGGGAGAGTGGTCCATTTTTCCGATCCTTTTCGTCAAATAGCTACGGCTATTTTCCTCAAATGATCGAAAAAATTGCCTCGCTCTCCCACCTTGCTCGCTACGATCGCTCAAGTCAGACAGGCTCCTAGCGGCACGCTTGGTGGGTTACGGCACAAACACCGCGCCTAACCCACCCTACGTTGATAACATTCACTGCACCCGCAGCCAGGAACTCTCGTTCAGATAGACCTCGTGTTTGGACCAACGCGCGAATTCCATGCGCGTGCAGGATCCTGAACTGCGGCGGCCATTGCCGGCAACTGTTTTGTAGATCACCAACACATCGTCACCCTCGCCATGCCCTTCATCCACCACCTGACGCACACTCCATTCGACACCGTATTTACCATTGGAATAATAGTGTCCTAGGTGAATACCTTCGACCGGCACATGGTCGGTCTGGGCGTGATGTTCGGCGAGCCGGTAGATAGTTTCCAGTTCTTCATAGGTCACATCGACATAGGAACCGATGCGCCGCAAGGCATAATCGAAATCGCTGCTGTGCAACACTGGCGTGGTCTGCCCTGCGGGTTCTATGCGCAGGCGCCGATGCAGATGGACGGGATAACGCCGCCACGTGGTTAGAAAGTTCACCGCAAGCGCCGCCACCAAAATGATCAACACATTCACACCAACCGGCATCAGCAGATAGCCATAGCCCAGTGCATGGATATGCGCCCCCCCAATCACGGCAATGAGCGCTGTGGCGCCGCCGGGTGGATGGATGCAGCGCAGGTAATACATCGCCGTAATCGCCAACCCCACCGCCAGTGCCGCTGCCAATTGCGTATCGGCAATCCAATTTGCACAGGCCACGCCGATCAGCGCCGAAACCAGATGTCCACCGATCAGATTCCAGGGCTGCGATAATTTGCCATGCGGCGCCGCGAACAGCAGCACCGCGGATGCGCCCATTGATGCGACAATCAGCGGCATATCCTGCCCCGCCGTCACCGCGGCAGTGACAAATATCACGGCGAATATCCCGACGAAACCGCCAATACCGGATACAATTTTCTCGCGATGACTCGCGTTATCGGATTCGATACCGAGGTAAGCAAAAGATGTTTTCAGCATAGCGGTTTATGCGCCCTAAATGCGTGATCAACGCGCCCATCACTACGGGCACTACGAGTACAATCACCAAGTTCACAATGATGTAGTCTATATATACCTTTAAACCTTGATACGAATCAATTTGGCACGCGGCCAGCAGTGATAAGGCTTGTCCTGCACAGCACGGTATAGACCGGTATACTAAGGCTGCAGCGCACAAACAGATGGGTGACAACATGGCTTGGAACTGGGGTATCAGCATCATCACCTTTGCCTTCGGGCTCGGCATCGGTTTTCTCATTGCGTATCTGACCATAAGACACAATGGGCGCATCAAAGAGCTGGAAGAAGAACTCAGCAAGGCTCAGGGTGATCTTGCTGCATACCGCGGCAAGGTTAGTCAGCACTTTGAAAAGACGGCAGAGCTGTTCGAAGACATGACCGAACGCTATCGCGCCGTCTACAAGCACATGGCAAGCAGCGCCCAGGAGCTGTGTGCGGAACGGCCGCCGGCGCTGCAACTGGATATCGTCGATCGGGGACGCTTATCGAAAGATACTAAGACAGCTGCCGCCGAAGCCATGCCTGAAACGCTAGACAGTGCCGAAACTGAGACGGATCTCGACCTCAGAGTCTCCACGGCGTCTCACGCGCCGAGCGCCAATGACGACAGCGACGATTACCTGGGCGATGCACCGCATGTACCGGAGCTGACCGACGAGGTGCTGTCCGATGCAGGCAACGCCTCAAAATCCACGTCACGCGCCTGAGGTTAAGCTGTTATTGCTTCAGTGCCATGCGGAAATCCTTAAGCGATTCGTCGATGAGGCGTTCGAAACGCTCCTGTAGCTTCGGTGACATCTTCACCAGCTTCGAGCGCCGGTCCTGAGGATTATCCAGTTCCAGCAGATAGCCGTTCTCAATCGCCTGGTTCAGATATTTCTTCGCAGTCTGGATGCTGATGTTACGCATCATGGCATAGGCCTCGCTGCGCGTGACCGCGCGATCACCCTGCTGCCACATCTGGGTGAACAGATCCGAGTAGTGCAGATCGTAGAAGTCATCCTCGTGAAAAGACGCGCCCCAGCGTCCATCCAGATTGCGCAGCGCAGCCACGAAGCACTGTCGTTCCTTGTGTTTTCTGCCGGTCGTCATGCCGTCCCTCTGCGGATATCGCGGAACCCCTGCCAAGATGGTGCACAACTTAACCCAATGCCCGCCAATGGAGCAAGAATGGCAACATATATAGGTAATTTTACCGGTACTATTGACATCATTAACCACGACACATAGTCTGCACGCATGTTCTTATTGCACGGACCGGGGGCACACAACCCTGTCCGGCAGGTATGTAACCAGGAACCTCAATGAACACCACCACACTCTCTACCAGCACTTTGATGCGCGAAAAGGAAGGCACCCTGCCCAACCTGCTCGCGCTTGGCTACTCCATGTTCGGCTATGCGGGCGGCTTCGCCCTGCTGATCAGCCAGCCCTGGTACCTGAACCTGTTCGGGGTGCTGCTGATGATGCACAGCATGGTGATCGGTGCCTATCTGATCCATGAAGCAGCCCACTACACCCTGTTCCGCGATCGCATTCACAACCGCCTGGCCGGAGAACTGATGGGCTGGATCGCGGGCGCCAGCTACGCCTCTTTCGAACGTATCCGTCACATGCACATCCGTCATCACCGCGACCGCGCCGACCTTGCCATGTACGACTACAAGACCTTACTCAACGCCAGTCCGCGTTGGCTGAGCCGATTGGTGTATGCCTTGGAATGGGCTTATGTTCCGGCTATCGAGATCATCATGCACGCGCAGGTAATCCTGCGGCCATTGGTTGATGCACGCCTGCGCGCCTATCGCACACGTGTGATCGGCATGCTGGCTGCGCGCGGTCTGTGCTTCGGGTTGCTTGGCTGGTATTCGCCCAAGGCATTGCTGCTGTATGTGGTCGCCTACCTGCTGTTCATGACGGTGATGCACTTCTTCGACGCCTTCCACCACACCTTCGACCAGTATTTCGTCGCAAACGAACTTGATCCGGTATCCATGCAGGGCAAGGACCGCAGCTACGAACAAGCCAACACCTATTCCAATCTAGTGTCCTACCGCTTTCCACTGCTGAACCTGCTCACGCTGAATTTCGGCTACCACAATGCCCACCATGAACGGGCATCCACACCCTGGTATCGCCTGCCGGCATTGCATCGCGAACTCTACGGCGACGCCTGTCTGCAGCTACTCCCGCTCAGAGAATTGCTCAGCACCTTTCACCACAACCGGCAGCGCCGTATCCTCGACGACGATTATGGCCAGGTGGGCGATGGTGCAGACCGCGCCAACAGCTTTGTCGGCGCGCATGGCGTGTCCTTCCTGACGGTAGTGTAAATATGAAGTTATCGCTGGCCGGACGCACGGCCCTGGTCACCGGTGCCGCGACCGGCATCGGACGCGCCATCGCCGTGGCAATGGCCGAGGC
>JBGSOE010000208.1:0-10035 GCA_041739295.1 Thiohalobacterales bacterium
TAGCGCAATTGAAGCCGGGTGGGCGCATGATCATTCCGGTGGGTTCGCGTTTCCTGACGCAGCAGCTCGTGTTGATCACCAAACAGACGGATGGCTCGATAATCACGCGGCAACTGCAACCGGTGGTGTTCGTACCGCTCACCGGCAGCCATTGAACGACACCCGGCATGAACCGCCCAACTCATAGGCGCCCGCCGTTCATCTCAGTGGCGCTGATCTCGGCGACAGCACTGGCTTACGAACTGCTACTGTTTCGACTCTTCGCGCTCGCGCAGTGGCATCACTTCGCCTACATGATCATCAGCCTCGCACTGCTTGGCTATGGTGCCAGCGGTACCTTTGTCGCACTTACGCAGCGGCGCCTGCTGGCACGGTTTGAAACGGTCTACGTCATCAATCTGTGCCTGTTCGGTATTAGCGCGGTCGGCTGCGCCCTGATCGCGCAGCGTGTGCCTTTCAACCCGGAAGAGATACTGTGGGATTTACGCCAGCCACAGCGGCTGTTGCTGATCTACCTGCTGCTCGCATTGCCGTTTTTCTTCGCAGCCAATGCCGTGGCGCTGGCACTGACACGCTTCCATGACCGGATTCCACAAATCTATACCGCCGACCTGCTGGGCGCCGGCATCGGCAGCTTGTCAATTATCGTACTGTTGACGATAAGCTTTCCGCTACAGGTACTGGGTATGATCGGCGTCAGCGCGCTGATTGCAGCTGCGATGGCTATCCGGGAACTCAATCTCACGCGTCAACCGCTGTGGATACTCGCCACATTGATCGCTGCGGCTGGGCTATGGACACTTGCTGAGCACAGCAGACTGGCTATATCACCCTACAAGCCGCTCAGCCAGCAGCTGCGTATACCTGATGCAAAGATTGTCGCTGAGCGCAGCAGTCCGCTCGGCGTGTTGAGTGTCGTCGAAAGTCCGCAAGTGCCGCTGCGGGATGCGCCAGGACTGAGTCTTACCGCACAGACGGAACCGCCGCCACAGCTTGGGGTATTCACCGACGGTGACGGTATGACCGTGATCACTGATGGCAATCGTCCGCCGCAGGAATATCGCTACCTTGACCAGCTCACCTCCGCGCTTCCTTATCACCTTGCACAATTGCGGTCGGTCTTGGTGCTCGGTGCCGGTGGCGGTTCGATGGTGTTACAGGCGCGCATGCAGGGTGTGCACGATGTTACAGCGGTAGAGCTCAACCCGCAGCTGGTCGAATTGGTGAGTGGCGAGTATGCGGCATTCGCCGGACATCTGTATGAGCAGCCCGGCGTTAACATACACGTCGAAGATGCACGCGGTTTTATCGCTGCCGATTCTGGCAGCTATGACCTGATTCAGATTGCCTTTCTCGACAGCTTCGGGGCCTCGGCAGGCGGATTGCGCGCGCTGCATGAAAACCATCTCTACACACAGGAGTCTTTCACTCAACTGCTGGCGCATCTCGCTCCTGATGGATGGCTTGCACTCACGCGCTGGATCGATCTGCCCGCGCGTGATCTTCTCAAGCTTGCGCTAACCGCGGCGGAAGCATTGGAGAATGCGGGCGTCAGTGATGCCGGCGCACAGATGCTGCTCATCCGTGGCTGGGAGACGGGCACACTGCTGGTGAAAAACAGCGCAATCACACGCGCTGAGGTCGACAGCGCACGCCGCTTCGCCATGTCCAGAAGCTTTGATCTGGACTGGGCACCTGGACTTGCCGCGACGGAAGTCAACCGCTACAACCAACTCGCCGAACCCTATTACTTTCAGGCCATGCAGGCGCTCTTGAGTCCACGCCGCGCCGCGTTTCTCGCGGACTACAAATTTGATCTTCGGCCAGCCCAGGACGACCGCCCCTATTTCTTTCACTTCGCACGTTTGAGCACACTGCCAGAGCTGTTGCGGCTGCGTGGCCAAGGTGGCATGCCGCTGATCGAGTGGGGCTATCTGGTGCTGATTGCGACCCTCGTACAGGCGTTGCTGGTCAGTGCGGCGCTGATCCTACTCCCACTGTGGATACTGCGACGGCAGGTTGTTGCAGTGCGCGGCCAGGTCAGTCGTACTATCGGCTATTTCACCGCAGTAGGCCTCGCCTTCCTGTTCATTGAGATCGCCTGCATACAGCGCTTCACACTGTTGTTGCATCACCCAGTGTATGCGGCTGCCACTGTACTGACCGGCTTCCTGATATTTGCCGGTTTGGGGAGTAGATACGCTGGGCGACTGGCGCAACAGGGGCGGCATGTCTGGGGCGTACGCGCAGCGGTGTTGGCGATCATGGGCTTGATATTGATCTATCTGTTTGCGCTTGGACCGCTCTTCGCTGCGTTACTGATCTGGCCACTGTGGGCGCGCGCAGTCGTCAGCCTGCTTCTGATCATGCCGTTGGCCTTTGCCATGGGCTTGCCGTTCGCGCTCGGCCTGGACGGCTTGGCTCGGAGTACGCCAGGCATGATTCCCTGGGCCTGGGGTGTGAACGGCTACGCGTCGGTTGTCAGTGCAATATTGGCAACACTTCTGGCGGTACATGTCGGTTTCAGTATGATATTGCTGAGCGCAGCTGCTCTCTATTGTTTGGCCGCACTCTGGCTGCCTGGCGAACGACCAGCTTAGAAACCTCTGATTGATTAATATTCATCGTCACTGCGTGCGTAAGGTCCCCATAGCGGGACTTTTTTCATTAATCTCATCCAACCGTTACCGGAAGTTCAGGTGTCGCAACAGGCACTGAGGCATAAACTGGCGATCTGGTGTACAAAGCAACTGCTGAAGGATCATCCTTTTCTGCAATAATCCCGCTACAGCATTGGCAATCGCACGAACGAGGACACCGAAATGATTCGCTCCATCAGTAAGAACATCCTAACGGGCCTGATCACGATTCTGCCCGTGGTATTGACGCTCTATCTGTTCTACTGGCTGGTCGTGTCGACCGAATCCTTGCTGGGCACAATGCTCCGGTTCGCGCTGCCGGACGGGCTTTACCGGCCGGGGATGGGTGTGGTTGCCGGTCTGATGGTGGCGTTCAGTGTAGGTTTGCTGATGCACGCCTTGGTGGTGCAGCGTCTATTTGGACTGGCCGAGCGGCTTTTCTCGCGCCTGCCGTTGATCAAAACAGTGTATTTCGCGATCCGCGATCTACTGGATTATTTTTCTCCCGGCCGAAAGAAGGAGTTCGGTCAGGTGGTGGCGGTCACGTTCGGTGCTACCGGCATGCAATTGGTTGGCTTTGTCACGCAGTCCGATGCGACGCAACTGCCGGAGGAATTAGGCCAGCAGGACAGTGTGCTGGTATATCTGCCCATGAGTTACATGATTGGAGGTTACGCGGTACTGGTGCCACGCAGTGCCGTGCGCCCTCTGGATATGCCCATTGAAGACGCCATGCGCTTCGTCCTTACCGCCGGGGTGACCGGTGAACATTCGGCACGCGTTTGGCCGAAATGATCGTAAGGGTCCACTGAAACGCGTAATGGTTTCTATAACCTACTGGATACCCTGCTGACGCTGATACTCCCGGCGTTTCATTACAAAATAATCACCCCGTTCTACTTCATGCAGTTGGCGGGCATACTGCTCGGTCGCCTTGTACCAATGCTGTAATCGCACCTCTAATTGATCTTTGGGAGGCGTGCTCATCCCGGCAAGATAAGCATCGATAGCCAGGTAATAGCGCATGGTATTGCGTTCTACCGTACCGCGTGTCCCTTGTATATAAGTTGGTACGCCATTGGGCAGTTTACCCATGACGGTGAACCCGACCTTATCCCTGCCGATGGTTAACAGGTAACCGCTCATGGCGAGGCGGCCAATCGTGCCAAAGCCATAGGCAGTTGTTGAGCGCCGTGTTGACAGTGGCAAACGGATAATCGACCACGGCATAGATCTCGCTCTTCAAATCGTTCGAGGATTCCGTGGATTCGAGATAGAGCGCACGTTGAAACTGATTGTGAAGTAGCCGCCCACTCAATTCCGCATACTTGGCGCGCAGCGGTACGGCGAACATGCTTGGCTCGGTGGCAAACGACTTCCCGCTTGCGAACCACGCTGTACAGATAAACACAGAAACGAGTAACCATCGTCATGAGCTTGCGTTGAATGGCGGGCTAAAACGCATACAACCTATCGCCATGCGAAAACCAGTTGCAGAACAGTTTCTCGGTTTCGATTGGCACATGATTAGGGCGTACTCATGACGCGGAACGAGCGGAAAGGCGCACTTCGGCAATCAGGGGCAGATGGTCGGAGGCGGTGCGTGTCAGCTCCGAAGCAGGGACTTCGATGCCACTCACTTCCAGCCCGGGACCGATAAAGATGTGGTCGATACGCACACCCGGAAAACGGCTCGAATACGTGCCTTGCGGACGGTGGTTTTGCGCGGCGGTTTGTACGTCTTTGAGTCGACCGCCGAGCCGGCGGTAGTCCGAGGATGAAGGCAGTGCGTTGAAGTCGCCGCACAGAATCACGGGTCCACGGCACTGTTCGTGTGCCAGCCAGTCGCTGCCAAGCAGGGCCTCTATTTGCGCCATGCGTTCACGCGTGTACAGACCCAGATGGGTATTGATGATCTGGATCTCTGTGCCATGCAAATCGATGGCGACCCAGAGTGCACCGCGTGGTTCCAGCTGTGGTTTGTCGGCGAGCCCCGGCAGCGCGCCGGCCTTGACCAGGCGCTGCGGCAGATGCGTCAGGATGGCATCGCCATAGCGTTCTTCCTCGAGGTGCAGAGACGGGTGGAAATGAAATTCCATCTCCAGATAGCGGGCGATCAGATGCGCCTGGTCCATGCCCTCGGTGCGCGCGCGGCCGACGTCCAATTCCTGCAGTGCCACCACATCCGGTCTGGCGCGGGCGATCACGCGGGCGATACGTTCGGCATCCAGCTTGCCATCCATGCCGATGCAACTGTGCACGTTGTAGGTCATAACGCGCAGTGTGTCCGTCGGCGCAGCAACGGCGCGTCGCCGCGCCGCAATAGATATATCGCTGCGCCGTCCCAGATGGTGCAGCGCCGCATTGCGCAGGTCAGTGGGGCGTAAATAGGCGTGCTCGCGCTCCGTCAACGAAACATCGACAGGAAGCAAGGCGAAGCCATTGGTTTCTTCGGGCGTTACGCCCGCGTGAGAGCCGTTCTCATTGGCGAAGGTCATCGGCAACAGGCCTTCGCGCCAGCCGAGCAGCACGAAGTCGCCTGCGTCCACATGTTCGCAGAGGCGCACCAGATCTTCGCCAATCGAATCGATGAACGGATGCTGCGCACCGAATAACTCAACTCGATCTTGTGGCAAATGGAATTCGCCGGAGTCGGTTCGGGCACACAATAATCCCGATGCTTCCCTCGTGAGCACGATCGGAATCATATGTGTGCGGGCCAACTCACGGGCGATAAGGTCACGCTCGTCGCTACTGAGTTGCTGTGGTGAGTAGACATGGCAAACCGGTCCCAGGGCGGCAACGACCGGTTGGTGTTCGTCTGCGTTCGCGCCGATCATGCCGAGCACTGTAAACAGATGCTGGATCTTTTTACCGCCCAGAAAACGTGCCCGCTGGGTCTGAACGCTGTTCGCACCTTGGCTGCGAACAATGGGCGTGTTGGTGTTCAATGTTCCAAACACGGCTGCCACCGCCTCATCCAAGGTATAGCCTTGTACATTGTGGTAGGACTTGGTCGTGGCCTGTCCATGGTCGGAATAGAGCCAGACTTCGTAGTGCCGCCATACGGAATGATTGGCGGCGCGCCACAAGCGGGCGACGGCGTCGTCGATTCCCTTCAGTGTCCAGTGGGCGAACAGCGAACGCGGGCCGCGCCGGTGCGACTGTTCGTCATAACCGAGGAAATTGATGTGAATGATGGGCAAACCGCGGGCGATGTCGATTTTGCCGCCGATGACACAGAGTTCGCGCAGCAGAATGGAGATACTGACCCGTGCCAATATGAATTTCAGCTCCCTGGCGAAGCCGTGACCACGGCTAAGGCCGCGCACGAAATCCACCAGTGCCAAGCCAAATTCCAACAGCAACAGGACTGCGACGCGCAAAAAGCTGTAGAGGTTGCTGAGCAGAAACGCCAGCAGCACCAGCGGATTGGCCGCGCGCAGCGTCGGTCCCCAGCCCATCGATGACGGACAGAAATGCGACTCCGCCGCACCGCCGGTGAAGTTATCCGAGTAGGCACTGCCGTCCTTGAGCAGCGCCTCGTGGCCTGCGCCTGTATACAGCGCCTCGACGCGCGCCGCCGCGTCCGGTTCATACATGCGCACGATGCGCTGCGATTCATGGTCTCTGAAGGAGAACGCCGGCACGGCGCCTTTAACACCGTAGAAGAGTTCGGCCTGGACCGCGGGTGTCGTTGACGGCAAGCCTGAATAGTGGGCATGGACCTGATAGTGTTCGCGTTTGATCAGCCGTCGCAAAAACGGCAGCTCACCATGATCCAGGGCGTATTCGAGCTGCGATTGCGAGAGGCCGTCGATCTGAATCATGATCAGCCCCGGTCGCGTCGGTGCACCTTCCGATACCGGCAGACGCAGCAGACGCGCCAGCCAGAGACTGCGACTGAGGTTGCGGCGCAGGCGCCGGAGCCAGGTTTCGATGCGGCCAAGCATGGGCTAGTCTGTTTCTCCGTATTCTGTGGCGGCGGCCCGGTCCAAGGATGCGTTAGAGGGCAACCGATTTATCCTAAGGAACCTCTGATTATTTCGTCATTCCGGCGCATGCCGGAATCTAGTGCCTTGAAACGCATGGATTACTCGCTTCGCTCGCCCTGCGGGCCGCCTAATCGGCGTTCAACGCGCCTTGCGCTTTTGTCCGGCATGCGCCGGAATGACGGTGTAGTAATTGATCAGAGGTTCCCTAAAAAAATCATTTCAGCCACGGAAACACACGGAAGACGCTGAAACACAGTACCTTCCTGAAGCGACTATTCACCACCTTGCGGGTGATGGCGGTGCCGGCGTGAAGCGTATGACCTTGTCCGTGTTTTCCCGTGTGATTCCGTGGCAAATGCGGTTTATTAGGCTCAATGTAGGTCAGGTTAGCGCAGTTTGCGTAACCCGACAGGCGTTGCGCAGCAACCCAACGCCTTTGTAAAGGTGTGCCTGACGGCACGCTTGGCGGGTTACGGCGCAAACAGCGCACCTAACCCGCCCTACAGCTTACGTTCAACCTAAAACAATCATTTCAGCCACGGAACACCCGGAAGACACTGAACCACAGTGCCTTCCTGGAGCGACTCTTCACCACCTTGCGGGTGCCGGCGTGAAGCGTATGAACTTGTCAGTGTTTTTCCGTGTGATTCCGTGGCAAATGCGGTTTATAGGATTAATCGGAGATCCCTCGGAGGCATCAGTTTTCCTTTTCAGAAAACAGGTTGGTACCCAAGGCCGCATCGCCCGCGCCGACGACGCTTTTCAAAATATCCCACTCGGTTTTTACCCACGTGATGACATCATCCCAATCTCTTTCGTCGGAGCTGGTGTCAACGCTCGGTTTTGGTGTGATGGATGCGTAACATTCCAAGGCCTTGTCCGCCGAGCGCGGCATGGAAAACGCAGCGGCGGTGTCGAGGACAGCTTGTTTCACATTGCGCAGCTGATCCGCTGACAGCGCGGCGACCCAGTGCAGCGCGGCGCTGAATGTGGCCTGTGTTGCTTCCTGCAGCAGGCGGCCGTTGTGCTGATCCTTGACCACTTCGCGTGCGCCGGGCGCATCCAGGGCGACGACCGGCAGGCCGGCCGCCATCGCTTCTGTCAGCACCATGCCCTGGGTCTCGCTCTGCGAGGCGAACGCGAACACATCCATTGCGTGCAGCGCGTCGGCCAGTGGTTGTTGTTGCAGGATGCCGGCAATGTGCAGCCGCGCTGCAATGCCAGCGCGCGTGAAAATGGCGCGTATGGAATCTTCCGAAGGGCCGGTTCCGATCACCAGGAAATGCGCCTGCGGATGACTGCCAACGAAATCGGCGACGGCTAGCGCCAGAAATTCCAGATTCTTTTCCGGCGCCAATCGTCCCAGGTGGCCGACCACGAAGGCGTCTTCGGGAATCCCCATCTGTTCGCGCACGACGCGGCCGTCGCCCTGTGCAAAGTTTTCCAGGCGCACACCGGTGGGTACCACCTTGATGGGCGTGACGACGCCGCGCTCCTGCAACAGCACCTGGATGCTCTCGCTCGGGGCGAACACCAGGTCGCAGAGGTTGGCGTAACGGGTGGCGAGGTCAATCGCAAAGCGTTTCAGGGCAGGTGAGTCGCCGGGAACATAGTGCGTATATTGTTCGTACAGGGTGTGATGGGTGAATACCAGCGGCAGTTCCCGATAGCGCGCGATGCGCAGCGCGGTCATACCGAGCAGGAAGGGATGTTGGGAGTGCACAATGTCCGGCTGGAAGGCGTCGAGCGTTTCGCCGAGATCGGCATGTATCGGCAGCGCGACCGAGAAATCGCTGGCGTTGAAATTCTGAATCGCAGGAATGCGCACCACGTCGACTTCGTCTTGCGGAAAATCGGGGAATTCGGGCGCCACGACCAGCACCCGATGCCCGCGTTTGCGGTATTCCGCGGTGAACGCCTCCACCGAGCGCGCCACGCCGCCGACGTGCGGGGTGAAGGTGTTGGTGAAGATGAGGATGTTCATGCGTCAGGCTTCCTTTTTGACGAGGACGACCGCATCCGTACCAGTGGCGACGTAGATCGGCTCGAAGCCGGGCAGGCGTATCTCGATCGGCGGTGCGCTGCGATGCCAATCCCCGCGCCACTCGACGCGCGGCGGGTTGCCGAAATCCGGCGTGATGCTCAGCGTCACCGCGCCGAAGCTCGTCGGTGCAGGGCCGAATCGGATCGGCGTATTCTGCTCTAGCCAGCGCGGTGGAATGCCCGCGCACAGGATGAGGCGATCACCTTCTTCGCGCACAAAACAGTTGCGCAGCATCAGCACCCACTCGGCGGCGGCCCAGACATGATGACCGTCGCCCATGCAACCGCCGCCGGTGCGCGGATGGATTGCCTCCGGCCACTGACCTGTCGGCGAGGCCAGCGCGGCAACCGCATCCATCAACGCGAGATGGCGCGGGTCACCGGCGCGTAACAATATTTGCGCGACGTGCAGCGTCAGGTAGGCGTTGAGACCGGAATGGATCATGTCCTGGTAGAACGCGCCGTTCACGAAACAGCGCTTGAGCAGGAACTCGACGCAATCGAGCAGACGCGGATCGTCCGGCGCACAGAGTTGTACCGGATAACCCAATGCCAGCGAGCCGATGGCCCCGGCATCCAGACGCCGATAGGGCGACGCGGGCATGGCTGGCCGGCCGAGCCGTTGCGCGCAGTGTCTGAGACTGCGATCCACCGCCGCCGCAAACTCTGCAGCACCCTGGGCAAACGCCTTACTCTGGCCGTCATCCTCGCCCGCGATCATGTCGGACGCTGCGCGCAGACCGGCGATGCCCCAGAAATCATCCCAATAATAATAGTCGTTGGGCCCCAGATGTTCGGCGCTGAACCCGGCCGGCAGCAGTCCGGCGTGCGGCGCGTCCAGATTATCACTGAGCCGTTTGCGCATGATCCAGCGCGCGCCGCGCTGAATGGGGCCGAACCAGTCAGGGGAAGGCGGCTGTCCGGTCAGGGCGAAGAAGCGCTGCACGATCCACAACACTTCACCGTTGGCATCCCATTCGCCTTCCTGGGAACGGAAATACCCGAGCGCCGTCTGCCGCTCCGGGAAGCGCGCCAGTGCGCGCTCGGCGCGCCCCGTCAGACCGACGCACAACAGCGCATGAATAATGAAGGCCGCATCGCGAAACCAGAAGCGTTTGTAGGTGTAGGGGCCGGGGTAGACGTCTTCCGGCGAATGCAGAATCAACGAGGTGATCGCAGCGTCGTAAAGAAACTGATAATGCGGTTCCGGACAGGTGAGTTTGCAATGATCGCGATGCGCATTGTTCCAGGCATCGGCAACGAGCGTCGCGGACGCGGCGGTTGCGAGCGGTATGCGCGCAATGATCTCGGCGTCTTCGCCGGCCGTGACCGGAAACAGCGCCGCGGCGGTGACCATG
>JBGSOE010000243.1:0-12438 GCA_041739295.1 Thiohalobacterales bacterium
CTGCCCCTCTCCCGCGAGGGGAGAGGGGAGAAGCATCTTTACCAGCGCGGCATGACTATTTCATCGCGCGCGCTGATCGCCATCGCCTAGCCGTAACGGGCAACGTCCGGATACTGCTCGGTCATGGCGACGCCCATCTCGACAAACTTGCGGCCTTCTTCGGCCAGCTTCTCCAGGCTTTCGAAACCGAAGCGGTGAACATCGCGCAGTTGTTTGTTCACCACGATCAGGCGGCCGGCGATGAGGATCATGCGGCCGAAGCCTTCGTGATGCATTTTCATCATCGGCGAAACCATGATGCCGGTGGCGCGCTCTATCGACAGGCCGATGGCGTTGTAGAACAGTTCCAACCGCCACAGCGTGTCAGGATCGGGATCACCGATGATCGGCATCTCGCGGCGTTGCGCCTTGGTGATGATGTAGGGCGCGAGCAGATCGAGATCGCTCTTGCCTTCCCAGGCGCCGTGCGCATCCTGCGCACGCCACTGTTTGACGAGTTCACGGATGAACAGGCTATCCATCGGATTTTCGGCCGCAGCCTCGGCCAGTGCCACTGTTTCAGCAACCATCGGGGGTCTCCTCGTCTTCAAAATCGAAAGCGCGCGGTTTGTCGCGCTGCAGCGCCTTGCGCAGCCAAGGTGGTGGAGTACCGTTGAGTACAGTGCGCAGCTTGTCCAGTATCTCGCCAATGTCTTCGGGCTGATTCACCTTGATGGGATGGATGTTGTTGGCCACCACGCGCGCCGCGCCCGAGCCGCCGATGGCCGCAACGTACAGGATGGTGCAATCCTTGATCGCTTCGAGTTTGGGCGCGAGCTTGTCCTCGTTGCCGTCCTCCTGCAGATCGCCATCGAACTGCACCGCTTCCACCAGATGACTGGCGTCCCCGGATATCTCGTAGATGGCGATGTTCTTCGCCCAGCCGAAGTGCGCGTCCACACGTTTCATGTCCTGCGTTGCAAATGCCACTTTCATAAATGCTCCTCGCGGATTTCCCGCAGTGTTGCGCGCGTCAATGAGTCGCAGCCGGCGCACAGCCATGGCATGACTCGTTGTTCCGGATTTCCGGCTCCCAGGTATTCGGCATCGGCTCGTGCGCGGAGGCGAGAAACAGATTGCCGATCTCGAAAATCAGATCGCGACTGCCGCGGTAACCGACGCTGATGCGGTGCGCCGCACCGAGCCGATCGAACATCGGCAGGCCCATGCGCAGGAACGGCACGCCGAGACGTTCGGCGGCCTGGCGACCGTGCGAATGCGTTATCAGCAGATCGCAGCTGGATGCACGCTTTTCCAGATCTTCCAGATCACCGATCAAGACTTCCGACACCGGGAGTTTTTCCAGCAGTGGCGAGGTTGTAGTGGTGACGGCTGCGGCGATATCGCAACCCATATCCGCGAGCAGTCCGCCGATGTTCCACAACAGATCCGGCTCGGCGCCGATGGCAATCTTCTTGCCGCCGAAAAAGAAATGGCCATCGAGCATGGCGTCCAGCAACTGGCTGCGCTGCCGCCGGTACTTGTCCGGTACCGGGCGTCCCGAAAGCTCGCTCAACACCCTCATGAGTTCATCGTTGGCCGCAAGGCCGGTCAGCCGATCCAACACGCGATACATCACATCCGCCTTGTCCTGCAGCGCCTGCGCCGCGTCGCGCATGTGCTCGCCGAACGCCAGCGTGAACTGCGACGCGCCGGTGGCCTTTAGCTGCGCGAGCGTCGTTCCGCCCAATGTGGTCGGCGAGAAATCGTCTGGCACATGACCATCCAGCGAACCGGACAGATCGGGCAGGATGATAGGTGTCAGGCCGAAGGCCTCGACGATCTCACGCAGCTCTTCGATGTCGCCAGGCGTGAGATGACTGCCGGCCAGGATGTTCACCTGCCCGGCGATCACCGTCCCGGGCTCCGCTACCGCTTCGACCAATCGCGTGACGGCCTTGGCCCACCCGTCCTGCAGCGCACCGACATAATCCGGCGTGGAAACATAAACAATGGCGAGGTCGTCGAGTTCGGGATGCTGCTCGCGTATCAGTTTGATATAGCCGTCGACATCGTCGCCCTTGGTTTCAGTCAGGCCGGTCGAGGCGATACCGATAATCGCCGGCTTGGCACGGTTGTGAATGTTGAGAATGGCCTGTTTGATATTGTCGAAGCCCCCCATGATGGTGGTCGCTTCATTCATGGCGGTGGTCTGCAAAGGGATCGCTTCGCGGAAATGCCGCACCAGCAACACCAAGCCGAACGCCGTGCAGCCCTGTGAGCCGTGCAACGCCGGCATACAGTTGCTCAGACCCATGAAGGCGAACGCGGCGCCGAGCGGCTGACTCATCTTCAGCGGGTTGACGCTGCAGGCCTTCTTGCTTGTTAGCACGTTTGCCATAGCTGCCTCTTATCCGCAAAGACACCAAGAAAGGCGTGTTTTAACCGCAAAGGCGCAGAGGCGCAAAGTATGTTTAATGCAACAGACAATATGTTTCTCAATAAGCCTTCTTTGCGCCTTTGCGCCTTTGCGGTTCCAATACTGATCTCTCTCTGCGCCTTTGCGCCTTTGCGGTTAGACCGGTTTTTCTTGGCGTCTTGGCGGTTCATACGCCTTTCTCCCAAGGAGCTGGGCGCCGCACCTGTTCCCAAACTGGGCTGTACAGCGCCTTGTCGATCTCTTCCACCAGTTTCACCATGCCCGTATAACCGGCGTAGGCGTGATGGCGTTCCTGATTGATATCCAGCCAGGGCATCTTCGCTTTCAGCGCCACGAACTGCGAACGTCCGCCGGAGAGCATGATCTCGGCCTGCGCGTCCTTGAGCATCTTGTACATTTCGCGCGGCGTCATGTCGTCGAACATGTGCGCGTCCTCGCCCATCATCTCCTTGATCTTCTGCTTGTCCTCGACGGTGGATTTCTTCACGCTGGTGCCGACGATCTCGATGCCGACTTCCTGCAGTGCCGCTACCACAGACCAGGACTTCACGCCGCCGGTGATCAGCAGCACTTTTTTTCCGGCGAGACGCTCCTTGTATTTCGCCATGCGTTCCCAGGCCAGTGCCTCCTCGCGCGCGATCACCGTTTCGGTGCGCGCCAACAGATCATCCGGCGCGCCTTTCTCGACCAGCAATTTGGCGATCTGGCGCAGCGAGTCGCTCATGTCGGAGATGCCATAGAAGGAACCCTCGAAGAACGGAATCTGATAACGCTCTTCCATCTTGCGCGCGATGTTGATCATCGCCTTGGAGCACACCATCATGGCCGCCTTGGCGCGGTGGCTGTAGGCGACTTCGCGGTACTTGGCGTCGCCGGAGATGCACGACAGAATGCGAATGCCGAGTTCATCGAGCAGCGGCTTGACCTGCCACAGCTCGCCGGCGAGGTTGTATTCGCCGATGATGTTGATGTCGTAGGGTGTGGTGTAGTCCGGCTCTTCGGTGCCGATCACATAATCCAGCAATGCCTCGCCGGCCAGTTTGTTGCCGAGATTCTTGTTGCCGACGAAACCTGGTGCGTTGACCGGAATGACCGGCTTGCCGAATTTCTCTGCAGCCGCCTTGCACACCACCTCGATATCATCGCCGATCAATGCGGTGACGCAGGTCTGATAGACGAACACCGCAGGTGGATCGTATTTTTCGATGATCTCCTTGATTGACCGGTACAGGTGCTTCTCGCCGCCGTAGATGACATCCAGTTCATGAATGTCGGTCGTGAAGCCGGTGCGATACAACTGCGGTCCGGACGACTTGGCGCCGCGGTTGTCCCAGGAGTTACCTTCGCAGGCGATCGGGCCGTGCACCAGATGCGCGACATCGGTGATCGGTTGCAGGGCGATCTTGGCGCCGTCGAAGGCGCAACCACCGGCTGCGGCGCCCGGCGTGAGCTGCTTGGTACAACCCTTCTTGCGTTCCTTCTCGCCCTTGGCCTGGTTCTTACCACAGGCCGGCTCGTCGAAGACTTCCTGAACTTTACTGGACAGCGTGCTCATATCCGTCTCCTCATCCGACTCGGGTGTTACAGCGCGACCACGATCTCTTCATTGCCGACCACATACTGGCAGGCAAGCCGCCATAACGATTGCCCAGCGGGCGGTGTTTCTGATCTGAACTGCTCGCGCGAGAGCTTGCCGGCCCGATAGAGGATGCTTTTCTCGACCTCACCCAGCTGTATCTTGCAGGCACTGCGCGCTCCCAACACCACCACCTTCACCGCGCAGGCACCACAACGGTCCATGCGACACTCGTTGTACAAAGGCAGATTCAGCGAGCTGGCCAGATTCAACAGGGTGCGGCCGTAGGGCGCGGTGCACGTTACGCTCTGGCCGAGAAATGGTGGATCGAGGAATGTCACTGTGGCCATGCTCTGCCTCCTTAGGAGATGTGAGATGTAGGCCCGATTCAGGCGCACAGCGCCGCGTCGGGCAAGCTCTCGCCGGACACGCGCCTACGGCGCTGAATCCGGCCTACTGCTGCGACTCCGCACACCTCAGCCTAAAACCTCACCAGAATGTCTTCGTCGCGCACGATGTATTGGCATGCCAGCCGCCACGGCGGCGGCACATCGTTCGTTTCCGCTTGCTCGATCTGCTCACGAGTGATCTTGCCGGCCAGTTTCAGCGCGGACTTTTCCTTTTCCGTGAGGTGCATGCCCATGGGCTGTTTGTTGGCGAGCACATCCACCTCCACCGTGCAGGAACCGCATTCGCCGTTCTCGCACTCGAAGTGGATGGGAATTTTGTGGGTCTGCGCCACCGCCAGCAGACTGCTGCAGTCGCCTGCGGTTGCATACACCGTCACGTCGCGATTCATCGCGGGTGAGCTGAAGGTTACGTTAGCCATGCAAATACCTCTGATGTCTGTGATGTAGCCCGGATGAAACCGCAGGTGGTATCCGGGGGTTTATCCGCCCTGCCCCGGATTACGCTGCGCTGCATCCGGACTACGCTCTGCTGCCCCTGCCGGACGCGCGCCTGCGGCGCTGAATCCGGCCTACGTCCATCTCACCGATTACCGAATGATGTCGAAACTGTAATCGGTCTTACTCGGGACATTGGAGTTCCGATCGATCTCGTCGAAGATCTTGTCCAGAATCGTCACCAGCACATTCATCGCACCCTGGTAACCCCACACCGGATAACGGTGATGGTGATGACGGTCGAAGATCGGGAAACCGATGCGGATCAGCGGCGTTCCGGTGTCGCGTTCCAGATACTTGCCGTAGGTGTTGCCGATCAGGAAATCGACCGGCTCGGTGAACAGCAGCGAACGCATGTGCCACAGGTCCTTGCCGGCGTAGGCATGACAGCCTTTGCCGAACGGTGAGCTGTCGAACAGCGCCTGCATCTTCTCCGCCCAGTCCTTGCTGCCGTTGGTGGCCAGCACATGCACCGGTTCGGCACCCAACTCCATCAGGAACGCGGTCAGACCCATGCACAAGTCCGGATCGCCGTAGATGGCGAATTTCTTTCCGTGGATGTGCGCGTTGGAATCGGCAATGGCATCCACCAGCCGGCCGCGTTCCTTGGCAATCGATTCCGGAATGGGCTTGCCGGTCAGACGTGCGGTCTCCATCAGGAATTTGTCGGTACCGGCGATGCCGATCGGATGATTGAAGGCCGCGACTTCCTGGCCGTGTTCGGCAATCATCTTCAAGGTTTTCTCGGTGCAGTATTCCTGCATCGAGATCGTCGCCTTGGCGTGCAGCGCATTGGCCGCCTGTTCGAGCGTGGTGCCACCGTCGTACATGCGGAACTCACCATCGGCCGGCGTATCCCAGACATCGCTGTTGTCGGCCAGAATGGTGTACTCCACGTTCATCTGGTCGAAGAGGCGTTTGACTTCGCGCAGGTTGCCGACGGTATAGCCGTCGAAGCCACCGATGAAATTGATACTGGCATTCGGCACGCGCTCCAGCTTCGGCACCGTGCCGGCCTTACCGTCCCAGAAGTGTTCCAGAATGCCCTTGAGTGCATTGTCGTAGCCGGTGACATGGCTGCCGACGAAGGCCGGTGTGTGCGCGAACGGCACATCGAAGGCTTCGGGCACGCTGCCCTTCTCTTTGGAGCTCTTGATGTAAGCATTGAGATCGTCGCCGATCACCTCCGCCATGCAGGTGGTGGAGACCGCGATCATCTTCGGCTTGTACAGGTTGTAGGTGTTGGCCAGGCCGTCGATCATGTTGTTCAGACCGCCGAACACCGCGGCGTCCTCGGTCATCGACGACGACACGCAGGAACTCGGCTCCTTGAAGTGCCGCGAGAAGTGACTGCGGTAATAGGCCACGCAACCCTGCGAACCGTGTACGAAGGGCAGCGTGCTCTCGAAGCCGACCGCGGCGAACACCGCGCCGAGTGGCTGACAGGCCTTGGCGGGATTGATGGTCAGCGACTCGCGCGCGAAGTTCTTTTCCCGGTACTCCATGGTTTTGGTCCACTCGCGCACGCGCTCGAGTTCCGTTTCCGCAACCGGGTTCTCGAAATTCTTCTTCTTGTTCTCGAACATCTCCTTGTATTCCGGACCGCGGAACAGATTGAAGTGGTCGAGTACGTTTTCAGCGTTCTGGGTCATGATAAATCTCCTACTTGATGTAGGGTGGGTTAGCGGCATCGCCGCGTAACCCACCGCAGCTTGGTGGGTTACGGCGCTACGCGCCTAACCCACCCTACATTTATTTACAACCACGGCGCTTTGGTCATGCTCCACACCGGGTTGTTGATGGCCATGTCCATGTCGCGGGCGAAGATGGCGAAGCCGTCGTAGCCGTGGTACGGACCCGAGTAGTCCCAGGAGTGCATCTGCCGGAACGGCACGCCCATCTTCTGGAACACGTATTTCTCCTTGATGCCGGAACCGACCAGGTCGGGCTGAACCTTCTCGACGAACTTCTCGAACTCGTAGCCGGTGACGTCGTCGTAGATCAGCGTGCCGTCTTTCACGTAATGCGTGGTGCGCTGGTAATCGTCGTTGTGGCCGAATTCGTAACCGGTACCGACCACCACCATGCCCAGATCCTCATAGGCACCGATGACATGGCGCGGACGCAGACCGCCGACGAACAGCATCACGGTCTTGCCTTCCAGACGCGGTTTGTATTTGTCGATCACGTCCTGCATAAGCTTCTGATATTTCGCGATGACGCGCTCGGCGCCTTCCTTGATCTTGTCGTCGAAGTGGCTGGCGATCTTGCGCAGGCTTTCCTCGATCTTGCTCGGGCCGAAGAAGTTGTATTCCACCCAGGGAATGCCGTACTTCTCTTCCATGTGCCGCGAGATGTAATTCATCGAGCGGTAGCAGTGCAGCACGTTGAGTTTCGCCTTGGGCGAGTTCTCCAGCTCGGCCAGACTGCCGTCACCGGACCATTGCGCGATCACGCGCAGACCCATCTCTTCGAGCAGAATGCGCGAGGACCAGGCGTCGCCGCCAATGTTGTAGTCGCCGATGATGGCCACGTCGTAGGGTGTGGCCTGGAATTCCATTTTTTGCGTGCCGGGCTTGTCGAACACCCAGTCGCGCACCGCGTCGTTGGCGATGTGATGACCGAGCGACTGCGACACGCCGCGGAAACCTTCACAACGCACCGGCACGATGGTCTTGCCGCCGTACTGCTTGGATTTTTTCTTCGACACCGCTTCGATGTCGTCGCCGATCAGACCGATCGGACACTCCGACTGCACCGTGATGCCCTTATTGAGCGGGAACAGATCCTCGATCTCGTCCATGATCTTCTCCAGCTTCTTGTCGCCGCCGAAGACGATGTCCTTCTCCTGGAAATCGGAGGTGAACTGCATGGTCACGAAACTATCCACGCCGGTGGTGCCGATGTAATAGTTGCGCCGCGCCGCCCAGGAATACTGACCGCAGCCGACCGGACCGTGGCTGATATGAATCATGTCCTTGATCGGACCCCACACCACACCTTTCGAACCGGCGTAAGCGCAGCCACGGATGGTCATCACACCGGGGATAGATTTGATGTTGGATTTGACACCGCAATCGGCCTTGCCTTCCTCGTGCACATTGAGGTGTTTGGCGCGCTTCTTGGCGGTCTTCTCGGGATAGACCTCCAGGACTTCGTCAATCAGTTCCCGATTCCGGGCCTTGGTTTGTTCGACTGTGAGGCTCATTTCGCCCTCCTCGTTTCCTATGTAGGGTGGGGCCGTAACCCACCGAGATGTCGCCGCAGGCGACACAATGTCATCTAATGAGTCGCCTGCGGCGACGCTGGTGGGTTACGCCCTCTGCGAGGGCTAACCCACCCTACATTGATGCTTACGCCATTGCCGCTTCGGCGGCCAATTCAGCCGCTGTTTTGCCGATGATGGATTCGTCCACTTTCTGCATGATCCCGTGTTCCATCAGCAGGTCTTCCAGTTCGTCCATGGTGATGGGCGTGGGGATCGTGCCCTTACCGCCGTTCTCGTGAATCTTCTTGGCGAGTTGGCGATATTCGTCGGCCTGCTTGGATTCGGGCGCGTATTCCAGCACCGTCATGCGCCGCAGCTCGGCATGCTGTACCACGTTGTCGCGCGGCACGAAATGGATCAGCGTGGTGTTGAGTTTCTTCGCCAGCGAATCGGCCAGTTCGTATTCCTTGTCGGTCTGACGCTCGTTGCAGACCAGACCACCCAGGCGCACGCCGCCGGAGTTGGCGTATTTCAGAATGCCCTTGGAGATGTTGTTGGCCGCATACATGGCCATCATCTCGCCGGACATGACGATGTAGATTTCCTGCGCCTTGTTCTCACGAATGGGCATGGCGAAACCGCCGCACACCACGTCACCCAACACGTCGTAGGAAACATAGTCAGCTCCGTCGTAGGCACCTTCTTCCTCAAGGAAGTTGATGGAGGTGATGACACCGCGGCCGGCACAACCGACGCCCGGCTCGGGACCGCCGGATTCGACGCAGCGGATGTCCTTGTAGCCGATCTTCATCACGTCTTCGAGTTCCAGGTCCTCGACGCTGCCTTGCGCGGCGGCGAGACTGAGAATGGTGTCCTGGGCCTTGGCATGCAGGATGAGGCGGGTTGAATCGGCCTTGGGATCGCAGCCGACGATGAGAATCTTCTGGCCCATGTCGGCCAGCGCCGCGAGGGTGTTTTGTGAGGTGGTGGATTTACCAATACCGCCCTTGCCGTAAAACGCGATCTGTCTGAGTGACATTGCAGTTCTCCTATCTGTCTCTAGTCTTAAATCGTTTAAGTGTTCGGAGCGTGGTGACTCCGAGATCTTTGCCCAGCTCCGCGCCGTGTTGGCTTTCTGCCTGCAACGCTTTCTAGCTCTTTGTATCGGTTGCAAACCGGGTCGCCGATCGCCACGTGATTTGACTAGAGCAACAGCTGTGCCAGCTGCCGCACACAGCGGTAATCCACTGTTTTACCGTGCGAAAACGTGGAGTGTTCGGCGTTGTCGCTGGTCGCCGTTCATGTGGCGAGTCCGACAATCCGAGCGGCTCTGTCGCAAACGAGACAGAGCCGTCTGCGCGCGAACCGGCAAAAACTCCTTGTGTCACTTGAGTTCGCAGCGTGCAGTGCCTGCGGTATGGGTCTTGCTACCTCTCACGCAGGTTATTTGATAAGAGGATTCGGTTATGCAGATCGGTGTCGACAGCACGCTGGCCGTGGACAACAAACGTGTGTTCGTGGTCGATGCGGATGAAATCACGCGCATGGCGACAGTGTTCATGCTCCACGACGAACACGAGACGCATGAGCTTGCGGATCTGCCTGCCGTCTACAGCAAGGCACAGGAATGGAAACCGGATTTACTGGCGCTGGGTGTGGGCGTGGTACAGGCGAATGGGATTGATGTGTTGGCGGAAATAAAACAACGCATCCCCGGTGTAAAAATTCTGTTGCTGGCGGATGCCGGTGCGGACGATTTCGTCCGCGCCTGCCGCCAGGCGGGCGCCGACGGCGCGTATCTCAAGCCACTGGACGTGGGTAAACTGCGTGATCGGGTCGCTGTATTGCTGGGCCGGCGCAAACCCATCCTCATCCATGCCATTTGAGGCACATAGCGTTCCCTACGGCCACAGCACCAACCTGGTGGGCGTACCTTCGGGACTCATCGCCAGCAGCGCCTTCAACGATTCTCCGGTGCCGCTATCCATTCGCGGCGTGCGCGAAACCAATGGCTCGCTGTTCGCGATGCTCGACCAGGCGCGCAATGCCGCAGAAGCGGCCGAGGCCTTCGAGAAATACCTGCACGCGGTGTTCACGATTGACGCCGCATGCCCACCGGCGCGCGACGGGCGTTATCGTTTCCACGCGAGCTACCGGCAATTGCTGGAAGGTTGGGGTTACGATGCCAACGCAGCGGCCGGCGCCGTGCTCAAAGGCTGGGTGGAAAGCCGCTTCGGACTACTGCCGGTGTTTCACAAGGCGCCGCTGCGGCGCGTCGGCTCACAGGCCTGGGTGCGCTATGTGGAAGAGAAGATGGCGCCGCGTTATCACAACAACAGCATCAATCTGCAGCTCGATCTGCTCTATGAATTCTGTCAGTGGTCACGCGCACGCTTTCACAGCGGCGCGCGTCATATCACGCTCTACCGCGGTGTAAACGACTTTGCCGATCATGCCATCCTCGCGCACACCAATCGCCACAGCGCCCTGGTGCGCATGAACAACCTGGTATCGTTCTCGGCGGACCGCGCGGTCGCGGATACCTTTGGCGACACTATTCTGGAGGTGCGTGTGCCGACGGCGAAGCTGCTGACTTTCCGCGAGCTGCTACCGAACCATCCACTCAGCAGCGAATCCGAATACCTGGTGATCGGCGGCGATTACCACGTGCGCCTGGGTTATCTCTGACGCCATGGATTGGGAAGACATTCACACGCGCGCACTGGGTGCCTATCTGGGGCTGGCCGTCGGCGATGCGCTGGGCGCGACGGTGGAATTCATGTTGCCGCGCGAGATCGCCGCGGCCTACGGCACTCACCGCGATATCTGCGGCGGCGGCTGGCTGAAGCTCAAGGCCGGGCATGTCACCGATGACACGCAAATGTCGCTCGCGCTCGGCAACGCGATCATCGCGCGCGGCGGCTGGGATACACGCAGCGCTGCCGATGCCTTCGTCACTTGGCTCAACAGCAAACCGATCGATGCCGGCAATACCTGTCGACGCGGCATCCGCCGTTATATGCTGGACGGCAGCCTGGAAGCGCCAGCCAATGAAGGTGATGCCGGCAATGGTGCGTGCATGCGCAATCTGCCGGTGGCACTCGCCACGCTCGGTGCCGCAGCCGACTTCGAACAGTGGACACTCGCGCAATGTCATCTCACGCACAATCATCCGCTATCGGACGCCGCCACTCTCGCGCTGGGCCGTATGGTGCAGCAGTTGTTGCAGGGTGGCGGCATTAAAGCCTGCCGCACAGAGGCCAACCGGCTGCTCGCACTGCAGCCGAAATTCCGCTTCGATCCGTATCCCGGCCTCGCCTCGGGCTACATCCTCGATACCGTGCAGACCGTGTTGCACTACTTCTTCCGCACCGACAGTTTCGAAAGTTGTGTCACCGACGTCGTCAACCGCGGCGAGGACGCCGACACGACTGGCGCGCTGGCCGGCATGCTGGCGGGTGCGGCATATGGCATCGAGGGTACTCCGATGCGCTGGCTTGGCGCGCTCGACCCGCACGTTAAACGCCAGATCGAAATGCAGGTCAGCGCCCTGCTCAGCATTGCCCGCACACATATCGCTACCCGCAATGGCGCTGCCGCATTGCCACCGTGATCTTCCAGGAATAACCCGGTTGCGTGAACAATACCGCCAGCGGAAGCGAGAGGATTGATGACAGAGGCGCGCAGTGAGTGTATTCCTCAATGAGTCGCTCTGGATATAGAACCGCCTAGCGAAAACGGTACCGATTCCATGCCTGATCATAATCCAACCGGGATTCTGCATTCTCGCCATTTAACACATCGGTAAAAAAGCGCTTTACCTTGGCGTTTTTCGTTACCGGAGTGCCTTCGAAATAGGCATGGGAAGATCCAACATATGATTCGCCGGTAAAATCAACGTAGATCGCGCGCTGCGCGTTGAGATTGAATGGATAGTGTCCAAGCCTTGCCTTCTGTTCTTCGCCCATTTTAAGACGCGACGCGCTGAGCGCAGCGTCCTTTTCATTTATCGTTACGTAGACACGGTTTCGACACTGTATTCTATCCACCCAGTCTGCATGCGCTTCGTTATTGGTATCCGCTGCCGCCAATAGCACGTTATCGAAAATAAGGAGGTTGTTGCGGTAAACAGACGATGTGAATAAATGTTTGTACAGATAATTACCCATGGAGTGCAGCACCAGGTTCACACTGAACGGACACCATTTATGCGCACTTGCCGCAAAGAATCGATCCCATTTCTCGGCATCGTCTGGGAAGCGCCGACTCGCTTCGGCTTCGACATTTTTCACATGCTCTGCGTGGACTTCCTGCAGATAACTGTCAATTT
>JBGSOE010000231.1:0-5023 GCA_041739295.1 Thiohalobacterales bacterium
CCAGCACCTGCATAGCCTGCTGATTAATACGCTGATAGGCCTCCACGCCGGCCTTAGCGTCTTTTTTGCGTTTTATAAACGCGGGCGGATCGAGCACGATCACATCGAAATGCTCGCGCGCCTCACGCAGCTCGCGTAACACATCAAAGGCATCGCCCTTGCGGACCAGCACACGTGACTGCACAGCGTTCAGTTGCGCATTCACGGCCACCTGCGTCAGCGCATCATGCGACGCATCCACGCAGATCACTTCACGCGCACCGGCCACGGCTGCCTGCACACCCCAGCCACCGACATAACTGAACAGGTCCAGTACGCGCAAGCCTTTCACATAGCGAAACAGCCGCGCACGGTTCTCGCGTTGATCGTAAAACCAACCGGTCTTCTGCCCGGACTGTGCCGACACGCGGAAACGCACGCCATTCTCTTCCAACTCGAGGGTATCGGGCACTTCGCCGATCGCCTCGATGTAATTCTGCAGACCTTCCAGCACACGAATCGAGCTGTCGTTACGCAACAGAATGCCAGTAGGCTTAATAACCTTCTGCAAGGCATCGATCACCGCTTCACGTGCGCGTTCCATGCCGGCCGTGGTCAACTGCACCACCAGCACATCGCCATAACGATCCACGACTAACCCGGGCAGTGCATCACCTTCACCATGCACCAGGCGGTAATAGGGCTTGTCATATAGACGTTCGCGCAACGCCAGCGCGACATTCAAGCGGTGCACCAGCAACGATTTACTCAGCGCATGCGCCGGATCACGACTCACCAGCCGCGCGCAGATCAGCGAATGCGGATTCACATAACCAGTGCCGAGCTGCTTGCCATTGGCTGCCTCAATCATCACCAGCTGACCTGGCTCGAAACCAGTTAGCGGCGTCTTCACGGCATCGACCTCGTTACTGTACACCCACAAATGGCCGGCACGCAGGCGCCGCTCTTCGTTTTTCTTCAAACGCAGTGGCGCCAATTCGGCGGATTCAGCGTGGGGGATAGACTCACTCAAAATACAACTCCAGGCAGCAATCGGCGGATTGTAGCACTCACTGCGCAGCGATCCATTTGGCGGCCGACCAGAGCGTCAGATCGTCGGGATCACCACGATAATCCTGTACCAGCTCGGCCCCTTCGTGAGACAAATCTGGCCAGTCGTTGCGATACACAACTAAATAGCCATCTGGATGCGCGTTCGCCCAGGCGGTTGCCTCACGCATATCGACCTGCTCAATCGGCGTACGTAAGCGACCCAGAAACTGAAACTGCCCGTGATATTTATTCACATTGGCGATGGGATGATGCGCAGCCTGCAGTTCGGCCAGACGTTGACTGAATGCCGTCAGGTCATAGGCAGGTGCCGCCGTCCGCAGCACCGTGAGATGCAACCCGATGACTACCAATACACAGGAGATCGCCAGTGACCGGACAACACCTGCGGTGCTACGCGGTTGCCACAACCAGACAACGAACGCCACGGCGACAAAGCCGCCAGCCCATAGCGGCTGCACTTGCTTCACCCAGCTTTGTTGATGACCGAGATAACCTGACGCCGCCAAGATCAATAGCAGTGCCGTGAAGAGCAAAACTACCACGGCTGTCCAGGGCCGCTGCGGCAAGCCACGCTCGGGAAGATGACTCAATCCGTGGCTGATCAACAAAATGATGGCCGGCACGATCGGTAGCAAATATTTAATCTGCTTGCCGCTGACCAGGCTGAGTACCAGCAAGACCGGCACACTCCAGCACAGCAAGAACCGAATTTGCCGAGTATCGCCCAGCTTACGCAGCGCCCGCCAGAACGGCGGCCAGATCGACCAGGGCAACAGCAAAACAGGTAGCCAGGGCAAATACCACCAGACCGGTTCTTTGTGCGCGAATGAATCCACGACACGTTCCGCGGTCTGCCCCCAGAAGATCTCATGCCGATATTCCTCGCCACCGGCCTGCCCCGCCGCTAATGCCCAGGCCAGACCGATCACCGAACCGAGCAACACGGCCGACACTGTGCCACCATACCAGCACACCCAACCCTTGAGTTGGGCGCGATCGACCCATAACCCTCCCAGCAGTGCGGCTGGCAACAGGTGCAATAGAATCACCGGGCCCTTGGACAGCACCCCCAGGCCAATGGCCAATCCGACAATCAGCCAACCTGTTCCCAAGCCGCGCGCGGCACGCAGCATGCCCAGCATGCCCAGCAAGGTGCAGAACACCAGCAGCAAATCGAATTGCACCAACGTATAGAAGAACAGCCAGAACAGGCTGCCGAACAGCAACCAGGACGCCAGGGCGGGAAGCGCTGGTTGCTGCGGCCAGAGACGGCGGGCCAGCAACGCCACAAGAAACAGATTCGCCAACGAGATCAACGGTGCGACCAGGCGCGGCCACCAATCATTCACACCAAACAACCACCAGCCCGCGTGAATCAGCCAGAACAGCAACGGTGGCTTGTGGCTGTAAGTCTCACCGTTGAGATAGGGCACCAGGAAATCGCCGCGAACCCACATCTCCCAGGCCACACTGACATAGCGGGTCTCATCGACCGGTAACAGCGGCCGGATGATAAGTGCCGTTACCAGCAGAGCCAGCCAAGCGCCGAATAACAACAACGGGGATGAGTATGAGGCAGAACGATTATTCATAGCGCGCTATTGTCGCCAATTTCGTCCCGGATGTCGCGAGCGATATAACCGACCGGGCTAGTCGTCCACGCCCATGGCCGCTTCCAATTCGGCGTCGAGATGGCGGCCATGCCGGAAACGGCGATAGAGGTAGACACCCAGCACGCCAGAGATCAAAAACAGCGCCACACCCAGGCCGATGCGCACAGTCTGATCGATACCGATACCGCTGCCGATCAGTGCAAAAACCACCGTCTGGGGGACATAACCCAACCCTGAACCGAGAATAAAGGGTACGGCCCGCACGCTGGAGACACCCGCGGCCAGACTCGTGAGGGTATTGTTGCCGACCGGCAATAACCGGATCAACAAGGTCATGCCGAAGGTATTCTCATGGATAAAATCGTCGATTCGCCGGATCTTATTCGCGAAACGCGCCGTAATCAGATCACGACCGAACCAGCGCGCAAAGAAAAAGTCGATCACGCAACCGCAGGTTGTCGCGAGCACACTCAATAAAGTACCGAGCCCAAACCCAAAGGCATAACCACCCAGGAAACTCACTGCCTGACGCGGCAATGTCACTGCAGTAATCATGGCGCCAACGGCCACGAACAACAAATCACCGCTGACGCCCTGACCGCGCACCTGCGTATCGATCCAGTCCTTATCAAGCAATGAGCCGAGTTCGGTCACTTCAAACAGATAGGCAATACCCACAAGCAGGGCGATAAACACCAGACCCTTGAGGAAGATTCGCGGTTTTAACGCCGACATACTGCCTTTACCCCTGCATTCGCCATTGCAAAATACATAAGAGAGCGCCTCTGATTATTGATTTTCTCTCACTGAACCTGTCGGACACGCGGCTAACGCCGCTGAATCCGACCTACGTTGGGTGCGCAAAATCGCGTAGGTCGGATTCAGACCGAAGGCCGCGTCCGACACTACTCCATTGCATAGAACGAATCAGCCGCACCGGATAAAGCTATTCCTCTGTCACCTGCGGCTGCTTGGCGCGCCGCTGCAACCAGCTCACACCAAACAGATCGACAATACCGACCCACAGGCGATTGTGCAGTCCATACTTGCTGACACCCCGTTCACGATGGCGATGATTCACTTCGACCGATTGGATCTGTCCACCCGCCCGCAGCACCAGTGCCGGCAAATAGCGGTGCATATGATCGAAGTACGGCAGGTCGAGAAACACTTCGCGTTTAAACAGTTTCAATCCGCAGCCAGTATCCGGTGTGGCATCTTTGAGCAGACCACTGCGTACGCGGTTGGCTATCTTGGACGAAATGCGTTTGATCCAGGTATCGCGACGCTTCTTACGCCAGCCGGCAACCAGCCAGAGATTGTCCGGTGCAGCCGCGGCGCGGGTCGCCGCCATCAGATTGGGGATATCGGCCGGATCATTCTGACCGTCGCCGTCCAGAGTCGCGATCCAGGCCGCGCGCGCGGCCTTCACACCGGTGCGTACCGCCGTGCTCTGTCCGCAACTCTCCCGGTGAGCGAGGATGCGCAGGCGCGGATAAATTGAACGCGCCTCGGCCAACACCTGTGGGGTCCGGTCGGTGCTGCCATCATTGATATAGATGATCTCGTAGTCGAACCTGCCCTCGAGCGCCGCATGAATCTCGGCGAGCAGCGGCAGGACGTTGTCCTGTTCGTTTTTAACGGGGATGACGACAGATAAATCCATGCTGATTTACCGAATAGAATTAGGGGATTAACGGGGATATGCCCGGAAGACAGCGCGCCACGAACCCGTTATAGTCGAGCGCCCAAAGCACAATCAACCCAGCGGACAATCTCACGCGACGACGCACTATGATAAACGGCGGCGACTATACCAATCATCTGGCCGGGGAGACTAGCCCCTATCTGCTCCAACATGCCCATAATCCGGTTGACTGGCATCCCTGGGGGCCAGAGGCGCTGGCGCTGGCACGTCGCGAAAACAAGCCGATTCTTCTGTCGGTCGGCTATTCCGCCTGCCATTGGTGCCACGTTATGGCCCACGAATCCTTCGAGGATACCGATGTTGCGGGCGTTATGAACGACCTGTTCGTCAACATCAAGGTTGATCGCGAGGAGCGCCCGGACCTCGACAAGATCTACCAGACTGCCCACTCCCTGCTCACCCAACGTAATGGCGGCTGGCCGCTGACCATGTTCCTGACTCCCGATGGTCAGATGCCGTTTTTCGGCGGCACCTATTTCCCGAAAGAACCCCGCTACGGCCTACCCGGCTTTGTCGATCTGATGCAGCGTGTGTCCGCCTTTTACCGCGAGCGCCAGACCGATATTGCCGAACAGAACGACGCCCTGCTCGGTGCACTCAATAGCATCTCCGCACCAGCAGCCGCCAGTGGCCAGCCCGATGCCTTGCC
>JBGSOE010000257.1:0-3885 GCA_041739295.1 Thiohalobacterales bacterium
GGCAAGGATGAGGGTGATCACTTACCCTTCTCAACGATTCTGGATTTCTCTACATCGCAGCAACCGGAATGAAGGCTGCTGTCTTAATCGTCATTGAGACACCCGCATGAAAACAGCGATCATTATCCTGTGTGACCCAACAACTGATACAGAAAATTCGCTGGGCAGAGTGTTTAATGCCCTGGCGGCAGCGGCTGACTTCAAAACGCGCGGCATGGACGTCGCCATTTTGTTTCAGGGAACAGGCACACGCTGGATAAAGGAGTTGACCATCACAACTCACCCAGCTCACGCACTCTACCAGGACGTTAAGGATAAGATCATCGGCGCGTCCGAGACCTGTGCCGCCTTCTTCCGTAGCACGGACGATATTGAAAAATCCGGGGTTAATCTCGTCAACGAAAACTCTATCCCAGGAACTCTCGGCTTCCCAAGCCTCGCCAAGCTTGTCGCCGATGGTTACAACATCATTACCTTCTGAAGGCACGGGATATGCTTGAACCAACCATCTCGATACCTGTTTCTTACCAGCGCGAATGGCAGGATGGATTTGGCGCGCGCGGCTGGAAATTAGACGTATCCACCGGTGAGCCGAGCGTAATTGCCGCAACGGCGGAACACGGCACGCGGATACCTACTTCTGTCCTCGTGCACGATATTCTGGATCATCACTTGTGCGGCTTTGGAATCGGCGGTCACCGCAACGAGGCGATGGCACTGATGCAACTGGCATCGCGCACCGGGGCTGATCCGCGCCTGGATTACGGACAGATCGTCGACGAGGATCTGATGAAGGGGCACTGCAATGGTGAGCCGATGCGGTCATTCCTACCGGGTGACCTAGCCTACCTTGTGCCCGACGCGATAAGCGACGATAAGGCTATCGTTGAATTCCTGTGTGGCAGAATTGGGAAAATATCCTTGCGTGAACGCTTGGTAAATCGCTTTGTAAACATTGGTGAGTCTGTCCAGCGTCAGGTAGAAACACATTGGCGCTCCATGGGTCTGGACTATCAGCGTCGTAGCGCCATGGGCATGGCATTGCAGCGCCTTCTCGTTCAAGTCGACGCGCTCGCATGCAGGAGAGACTGGGATCAGGCACATTGCCGCTTTAGCATCGGCAATCATACATGTGCGGTGACGATCGATTCACCGGTTAATAGTCACTTTACTGCTAACGTCGTAGATTACCCCGAATCGCTAAACAGTATGTTTAGCCTTTAATTCCTTCCCCGCGCCTGATGGCACCGGGCCCGATGCCCATATGTTGAATTAACCGGTCTTGGAACGGACAGCTATATAAGATCCAGTGTCAATATCTTGTGGGTGAGAATCGTTGAACAATGACACAGGGTCCCCTGATAACTGGGTGGATGATCATGGCAATGCTCTCTATAGCTATGCCCTGGTACGGCTGCGGGATAAACACCAGACGGAGGAAATGGTCGAGGAAACCTTCCTCGCAGCCTTACAGGCCCGCGAACGTTTCTCCGGCAGATCTTCACTGCGTACTTGGTTAATCGGTATTCTGAAACACAAAATTCTTGACCAGTTCCGTCGCTACCTGCGCGAGGTGTCTCTGGATGATCTGCATGAAACAGACGAACACAACGGTGATGTTGCCGACACCAGTTTCGCGGCCGATGGCCATTGGGGTTCGTTACTGGCCGATTGGGGTGATCCTTAGCAGGCCATGGAAAATGGACAATTCTGGGTCATTTTGCAGGCCTGCCTAGACCGATTGCCCAAGCGCATGGCGCGTCTGTTCGTTCTGCGAGAGGTCATGGAAGAGGGCACTGAAGAAATTTGTAAGGATCTGGCGATGACCCCGACCAATCTGTGGACGACGCTGTAAACTGAATGAATCCACTTTGATGCATCCATTCGGAGCCCATTTTTTTCAATTGCAAAGGAGTTTTACCATGACAGACATAACCAAGAGAACCACCGTCACCGCATTGGCACTGGCGCTGGGCGCCGCCCTGACCGTTAGCACGGCTCCTGCCTTTGCCGCCGGCCCGGCCATGGAAAAATGCTTCGGTGTCGCCCTGAAGGGCAAGAACGACTGTGCTGCAGGCGCAGGAACCACCTGTGCAGGCACATCGAAGGTCGACTATCAGGGCGATGCCTGGAAACTGGTTCCCGCGGGCACCTGCGTCGAAACCGTCTCACCCACGTCACCGACCGGCTTTGGCCAAGCCAAGGGGTTCAAGGAAAAACTGTCCTGATCATTGATCAGAACATCCGAGCGTCCACCATGAAGACTTCCCGGTTCGAGCCCAGGCGTAACGGCACCACCGCTAGCGCGCAGGCGGCCCATCTCCCTGCACGTGCAGGGGTCGGGCTCAAGCCTCAGCATTTCCGGCAGATTGTGGAGACCTGGCCGGACCTCGGTTTCTTCGAGATCCATGCCGAGAACTTCATGGTAGACGGCGGACCCTTCCATCATTACCTGGCCCGCATTCGTGAGCGCTATCCCCTGTCTATCCACGGTGTCGGCTTGTCGATCGGCGGGGAATCTCCGCTCGATTCCACGCATCTCGACAAACTCGCCCGCCTGCTCGAGCGTTATGAGCCGCAGTCGTTTTCCGAGCATCTGGCTTGGTCGAGTCATGGTGACGTTTTTCTGAACGACTTGTTGCCGGTTCCCTACACTCCGCAGACGCTGCAACGCGTATGCGATCACATCAACCAGGTTCAGGATCGTCTGAATCGTCGAATGCTGCTGGAAAACCCGGCGACCTATGTCGAGTTCGCCGCATCGTCTATGGCCGAAACCGAGTTTATCGGCGAGGTGGTGCGCCGCACTGGCTGTGGTCTGCTGCTGGACGTCAACAACGTCCATGTGTCCTGCGTCAATCATGGGTTGGATCCGCATGTCTACATAGACGCGTTGCCACTCGGCGCGGTGGGCGAAATCCACTTGGCTGGGTTTGCACGTGAGCACGATGCCCATGGTGACCCGCTCCTGATCGACAGCCACAGTACAGCCGTCGATCAGCTTGTTTGGGATCTGTATGCATTCACACTGGGGCGGGTCGGCCCGGCCCCCACGCTGATCGAGCGCGACAGTGACATACCGGCTTTCGATGTCTTGCTGGAAGAAGCCAGACACGCTGAACACCTGCTTCACCAGCCGATGGCCGAACGGGTGGAAGCATGAACAGCCAGCAGGCTTTTTTCGAGGCTCTGCTCGATCCCGAGCAGCCACCTCCCTCGGGGCTCATCGCCTGGAACGGTTCCGACCCTGCCACGCGCTTTGCGGTATATCGAAACAATGTCGTGGCCTCCCTCATCAACGCCCTCGCCGACACCTATCCGGTTACGCAGGAACTGGTCGGCGAGCCATTCTTTCGTGCCATGGCGCGGGAATACGTCCTGACCGAACCACCCCGATCGCGTGTACTGGCTTTCTATGGCCTATCGTTCGCCGACTTCGTGGAGCGCTTTTCGCCCGCAGCGTCCCTGCCTTATCTGGCCGACGTCGCGCGTCTGGAAATGGCGCGCGTCCATGCGTATCACGCAGCAGATGACGCTAGCCTTTCTGCCGAGGTCATCACCGAATTAATGATCGACGCCGACGCACTCCCTGAGCTGCTGCTTGAGTTTCATCCGTCGATGAACCTGCTGCGCTCGCGGTACGCTGTAGTGTCCCTGTGGGCGGCTCATCAGGGCATCACCGAACTTGCGTCCGTGAATCCCCATCAGCCGGAACATGCGCTGGTCCTGCGGCCGGAGTTCGATGTCGAAGTGATTGGGCTGGATGCCGGCGCCAGCGACTTTGTTGCGCATCTGTTGCAGGGCGAAAACCTAGGCAGTGCGGCCGAACAGGCGGGCCGCGACCATCTTGATTTCGACCTCGCTCGCATATTGGGTTTGCTCATC
>JBGSOE010000292.1:0-4902 GCA_041739295.1 Thiohalobacterales bacterium
CCTTTCATGGAGGCGATCGACATAGCCGATTCTCCAGCGTTGTTCTCCAGTCTGGGATCAGCGCCGTTCTGTATCAGTACTTGCACCATATCGGCGTAGCCCCTGGCGGCGGCGCACATGAGTGGTGTACGGCCGTCTGCGTCGCGGACGTTGACGTCGGCGCCCATGCCCAGCAGCCGATTGGTCCAGGCCAGATTGCCCTGCTCGACGGCGCGTAGCAGGGTTTGTGTATGCTGGCCGGCGTTATTGATGTCGATCGATCGGTCAAAATTGCCGGTGATCAGTAGTTGCCGCCCGAGTGACAGCAGGATGATCAAGCCGACGATCACCAGAACGGCGGTTTCCGTGACGCCGAAATACCCGCCCAGTAGCCGGCTTGTGCCCGATCCTACCAATAGGATGCAGATAGCGATGACAACCGACAGCGTTACGTAGCGGATCAGCGCGAATGCCAGCAACAGTAGCAGCAGCAGCTTCAAGAGCATGGGCGCGACTGAGCTGGCTCCCTGTGGGTCACTGGAGAGATTGGCGCCGATACTGAATCCGAATGCCAGCAACAGTAACAGCCACTCAGTGCGGGAATAATGCATCGGATACCTTGCTGTGCAGATTTGAAGTTTGAAGTTGTGATCCGAATTCGGCGCTGGCGATTACAGTCGCTACCTCTGTGCCACGGTCACTCGGATAGTATCGGCCTGACTCCAAAGGACTTTATCGTCTCTTGAGGCGGTGTCGAGGATTCAACTCGTAACGCTCCACCACCGTGGGGACAGATCTTTAGCTCTGTCCCCGTCGTGCGTACCACGCAGCCTATTGATTCCGCTCACCCGCCAAATACAACCAAGTCTCCACCACCGTATCCGGATTGAGCGATACGCTATCGATACCTTGTTCCATGAGCCAGCGTGCCAGGTCGGGATGATCGGAGGGGCCCTGCCCGCAGATGCCGATGTATTTGTTGGCCTTGCGGCAGGCCTTAATGGCCATGCTGAGTAACATCTTTACGGCGGGGTCGCGTTCGTCGAAGCGTGCGGCGACGAGTCCTGAGTCACGGTCAAGGCCGAGTGTGAGTTGTGTGAGGTCATTCGACCCGATGGAGAAGCCGTCGAAATATTCCAGGAACTGATCAGCCAGCAGTGCATTGGAGGGTATTTCACACATCATGATGACGCGCAGGCCGTTCTCGCCGCGCTTGAGTCCGTTCGCCGTCAACGCCTCAGTGACCTCGCGTGCTTCGTCGAGTGTGCGTGTGAACGGGATCATGACCTCGACATTGGTCAGGCCCATCTCATCGCGCACCTTGTGGATGGCACGACATTCCAGGTCGAAACAATCCCGAAAGCCCGGTGATATATAACGCCCGGCACCGCGAAAGCCGAGCATGGGATTTTCTTCTTTGGGTTCGTAGGCAGTGCCGCCGGCGAGGTTGGCGTATTCGTTGGATTTGAAATCCGACAGCCGCACGATGACCGGCTTGGGCCAGAAGGCGCCAGCCAGGGTCGCGATACCTTCGGCGAGTTTGCCGACATAGAACTCCACCGGTCCGCCATAGGCGGTCGCCTGTTCGTCAATGAGTTTGCGCAGATCTTCGGGTTGTTTCGCGTATTCCAGCAATGCCTTGGGGTGTATGCCGATGGTGCGATTGATAATAAATTCCAAGCGTGCTAACCCGATGCCCGCGTTGGGTAGAAACTGAAAATCGAAGGCGCGTTCCGGATTGCCGACATTCATCATGATCTTGAACGGCAGTGGCGGCATTTTGTCCAATGCGATTTCGCGTACATCGAAATCCAGTTTGCCGCGATAAATGTAACCAGTGTCGCCCTGTGCGCAGGACACGGTCAGGTCTTCGCCGTCAGGAATAATTTCAGTAGCGTTGCCGCACCCGACGACGGCGGGGATGCCGAGTTCGCGCGCAATGATAGCGGCATGACAGGTGCGTCCACCGCGGTTAGTGACAATGGCTGCGGCGCGTTTCATGATTGGCTCCCAGTCGGGATCGGTCATGTCGGTTACCAGCACATCGCCCGGTTGTACGCGATGCATCTCGTCGAGGCGTGTGATGACGCGCGCAGGTCCCGCGCCGATGCGTCCACCGACACTCCGTCCGGTGGTGATGACTTCACCCTGCTTCTTCAACTCGTAACGCTGTAACGATTGGCCGCTGGCACGACTCTTCACAGTCTCTGGGCGTGCCTGGACAATATAGAGTTTGTTATCCACACCGTCGCGCGCCCATTCGATATCCATGGGCCGAGCGTAATGCGCTTCGATAGTCATAGCGTGGCGGGCGAGTTCCACCAGTTCGGCATCATTGAGCGCGAAGCGCAACCGGTCGGCCTGTGCAACCTCGACAGTTTCAACGGGTGTACTACCGTCGCCACCATTGTCGCGGTAGATCATCTTGATGGCTTTCTCGCCACGTTCACGGCGCAGGATGGCCGGCTTGCCCTGGGCTAGCAGGGGCTTGTGCAGATAGAACTCGTCTGGGTTGACCGAACCTTGCACGACGGTTTCGCCCAGTCCATAAGCGGCGGTGATGAACACCACATCGCGGAAACCGGATTCGGTGTCGAGGGTGAACATGACGCCGGAGGCGCCGATGTCGGAACGTACCATGCGCTGCACGCCAGCTGATAACGCAACCTGCTCGTGCTTGAAGCCATGATGAACGCGGTAGGTGATGGCGCGGTCATTGTAGAGCGATGCAAACACCAGCTTGACCGCAGCGAGTACGGCGTCGATGCCGCGTACATTCAGATAGGTTTCCTGCTGGCCGGCAAATGAGGCGTCGGGTAGGTCTTCCGCCGTGGCGGAGGAACGTACTGCGACAGCGACGGCTAGACCGCCATCTTGCTCCAGTCGTGCGTAGTCGCTACGGATTGCCTGTTCAAGTTCGGCTGGGAAGGGCGCGGTGCTGATCCAGCCGCGAATGCGCTTGCCGGAAGTGGCGAGAGTCTGCACATCCTCGATGTCCAAGGAACGCAGTTCTGCTTCTATGCGGGCTGCCAGGTCATCCTGGGCGAGGAAGCTGCGATAGGCATCCGCCGTGGTGGCGAAACCGTTCGGTACCCGCACGCCAGCGGCCGTGAGGTGACGGTACATCTCGCCCAACGATGCGTTTTTACCGCCGACCTGCGGTACGTCGTCCATCCCGAGTTCTTCGAACCAGCGTACCTGTATCGACATGTCTCACCGTCCTGTGCTTGCGTCATCTGTCTGTAAGGCTTACAAGGAGCCTAACATCGGGCTTGCGGGGATGGAATGAGGTGGATCAAGCAGCGCAGCGAACCGTTTTTTTTGTCTCCGACCGAACTGGCATCACCGTCGAGACGCTGGGGCGCGGTCTACTGTCGCAATTCGACCGGATTGAGTTTGTCCAGGTCGCGTTGACGTTTATCGACACCGAGGCCAAGGCCCGCGAGGCTGTCGAGCAGATCAATGCCGTGGCCGATGCCGGGGCGCGGCCGCTGGTGTTCTCCACGCAGGTGCGTCCGGAATTGCGTGATATTCTGCAAACCAGCCGCGGCCTGTATCTGGATTTTTTCGAGGCCTTTCTCGCGCCGCTCGAAGCCGAACTCGAACAGGCCTCGTCGCATTCCATCGGGCGTTCTCACGGCCAGCAGGATTTGCATCGCTACGATACCCGCATGGGTGCAGTGAATTTTGCCTTGGGCAGTGATGATGGCATCGGGACTCAAAGCTACGCCAGCGCGGATGTGATCATCGTCGGCGTATCGCGCAGCGGCAAGACGCCGACCTGTCTTTATCTTGCCATGCAATACGGTATTCGCGCCGCCAATTACCCCTTCACCGAAGACGACCTCGAAGAGCTGCGGTTGCCCGAAGTGCTAAAAGCACATCGCGAGCGTCTGGTGGGCCTGACCATTAGCCCCGAACGATTGCGGCAGATTCGCCATGAACGTCGTCCGGACAGTCCCTATGCTGCCTTGCAGCAATGTCAGTATGAAGTCCGGCAGATGGCGGTCCTGCTCAAGCGCGAACAGATCCCAACGCTCGACAGCACGCATATGTCCATTGAAGAAATTGCCGCCAGTATCGTGCATGATAGAGGGCTGGTGCGGCGGCGCTGAGGGGCGAAGGAACCCTTGATTCATATGCCATTCGGCGTAGGCCGGAATCCAATGGTAAATGTCGGACGCGGCCTTCGGCCTGAATCCGACCTACATCAAAATCGCATACACTCATAGGTCGGATGAATCATCCCCGCAATCAAACGCGGGGTTGTTACGGAGAAGATTAAAGAGCCATTTTAAAGTTCATCACAGCGTTAGCTATGTTGGACAGCTATTCAGTGGCGCTAGCCGAGCGTCCGACAGGCCCGGCAACGGAAGCGCAATCAACGGAAGGTCTTTAGACCTTTTTCATCTAAGGGGAGAGATATGCCGCACACATTATTATTGGCCATACTGCTGGGTTGGTCGACATGCGCATTTGCGGCAGATGTGCCCGATATCCAAGCGCAGGACCCTATGACCGAATCTGCATCCGAACCGCATGCAGATCTGCAAGGCGACGCTCATATGAGTGCCGAAGATTTCATGGCGTCGCTGAAATTCCAGGATGGCACTATTAACTTGCCAGGTGATATCGCCAGCATTCGTCTCAGCGAGGATTTCCGCTACCTCAATCCGGACGATGCCGAGCGTGTGTTGGTCGCCTGGGGTAATCCACCCGGGAATGATAGCGCCGGCATGTTGGTGCCGCGTCATGCAGATCTGTTTGCTCCGACCGGCTGGGCCGTCATCATCACTTATGAAGAAGATGGTTACGTCTCTGATGAAGATGCCGACAGCACTGACTACACGGAGATGCTGCACAACATGCAGACTGAAACCGAAGAAGAGAATGCCCAACGTATCGAGGCCGGCTACGAGGCAA
>JBGSOE010000254.1:0-2406 GCA_041739295.1 Thiohalobacterales bacterium
AACAGCACCGCCAGCATCACAGCCGCCGCCTTGGTGATTACGGTCTTGCCTTCAGCATAGGAGAACAGCAATACGCTGGTTGCGTAGAAAATCAGCAAAAACTTGTCGAGAGGATAGCGGAACATTTATCGGCAAATCAGAATCAGGGCCACAAACCATCCCGGGAGTCGGTGAGCCGCAATCATTGAGAAACGGGTAACCATCCGTCAGTCGCCTTTTTTCGCCAGGAAGAACACTGTGCTATCCAGGTTGTGATGCGAACCGGTCGCGCGCAGAATCAACCGCCCGACGGGCAACATCACCCGGTTCACCAGACGCTCCTTGAGAGTCTCGCTTTCTTCGATGGCTGGCTTACTGAAAACCCTGCGCACCTCGAACCCGCCGAATCGCAATTGCTCCTTGACCTGTCCAATCGAGTACTCGGTGACATGCAGGTTCGACATGAGCGCGACCGGCTTCCCGCGCATCACTCTGAGCAAATTCCAGATGCGGTAACGGCTGGGCGTGGAGATCACCAGATGCCCACCCTTTTTTACTACCTTGCTTATGGCTCTGAGCAGCGCCAGCGGGTCCGGGACGTGTTCCCAGATATTGTTGCACACTACGACGTCGAAGTACCCAGGCGAATAGGGAAGGTGATAGGCGTTTCCGACAATAAAATCTATCCCGGGAAAGGTTCGGGCGGCGTAATCGATGGCGGATATCGAGTAATCAAGCGCCGAAACCTCGGCTGCTGGGAATGCTTCGAGAATCTTCGCGGTGATATGGCCCTGGCCGCATCCCAGATCGAGGATTCTAGTGCCTTGTCCCTGCTCCGCTATCACGCTACGAATCAGCTCCAGCGTGCAATCTGTTCGCCTGTGGTGAAACCCGGATTCCAGCTTGCCTTCCACCGTATAAGGATCGGATTCCCGGTATTCATCCGAATCATCCAGTTCGGACGGGGGAACGAACACCAGGAATCCGTTCGGGTGAATTGCACAGGGATGTCGGGTATGGGCCTCTCTCCAGGACTCAAAGGGACATCCGTCCTGTTGTGGATCGAATGCCTGCTCGCGCGCCCAATCGTAATATTTTGCTTGGTTCATATGACTTTCCCGGGGATTCGCTCGCGCAATCGTGGACAGGAAACCTCGTCTGCTGTCCGAACCCATAACAGGGTCAGGCAGGGGCGTCACAGCGCCTACAGTGAATGCGAAACAGGGAGAATCACTGCGAGGTTCATGTCTACTTATAGTTAGTCGTATTTGCAACCGCTGCCAGGCCCTTCAGATGCCGCATTCCGGGCAGTTTCGGCTCGCGCAGGAATTTGAATAACGCCGATCTCGTTTTACCCCACACAAACGATCGGCGAAACTCCCCGGCGTAATCGGCTCCAAATTCTATCTGATTGTCACCGCAACTGCATTCCCGTGACGACGCCTTCAGCGTTTTACCGTCGAAGTACAGCTTCCTGAGCAACACTTCGTTACTTTCGGGGCGATAAGTTACCGCGATCGACCGTTTGTTCCAGAATTTCATCTTTATGACAACACGGCGCGCCGGAAGTCCGGTTTCTTCATTGAAGTGCGCATCCGCTTCGAGGTCGGGAAAGATACAATTTCCAAGCCCATAGAAAATATACTTACCATGGTATTTCTCCCAAGCCTGGACCCGGTGGGCATGGTGCCCAATGATAAGGTCCGCGCCTGCATCGACCAGCGCCCTGGCAATCTGGATATCGGACGGCTTGGGCAAGTAGACTTCTTCGGCCCCCCAGTGCAATGAGATGACAACGCGCTGCGCCCCTGCAGTTCTCGCGTCCTGCATGTCACTCTTGATTTGCTCGACATCGATCGGCAGCACACCGGGGCGGTCATTGGTCGCGAACACCGGCGAAGTTGACGCACACACGTATCCCAGCAAGTAGACTCGCACGCCATCGCAATCGATGACGATGGGATTATTGCAATTGTCGCCTTTGTACCCGGCACCGAAATATGGCACACCATCATGCTGTAAGGTTCGCACGGTATCTTCGAACCCCTGTAAACCGTAATCGAGGATATGGTTATTCGCCAGGCATACCGCTGCCGGCGCATGCCCGAAGGTGTCCTGCAAATGATTTTTGCGAACGCGCAGGTTAATCTTGCCGGGATGTCCGATGACCGAGCCGGTAATCGGATATTCCATATTCAGTACGTATTGCCCCAGGTCTTCGACGCGACAGGCGTAACGCTCCGGCAAGAAAACATCACCTAGGAAAGTCAGGTTGGCCATACTCATCATGCCGTCAAAACATTCATTTCCGGAATCAGCTGTTATTAGTGAACTTCACAACCAGGTTCAATGACACTGCGCCGGAGTTTGTTGAAATCCACATTGCCTGCCGGTTCGGTGCCAACCAAGCGCTGCACCTGCTCCCTT
>JBGSOE010000330.1:0-4270 GCA_041739295.1 Thiohalobacterales bacterium
AACACACGGAAGACACTGAAACACCGTGCATTCCTGGAGCGACTATTCACGACCTTGCGGGTGATGGCGGTGCCGGCGTGAAGCTTATGATCTTGTCCGTGTGATTCCGTGGCAAATATGGTTTATAGGGTAAACCGCTCCCTACAAGACCCATCCGCATAGGATAATAAATTCCTGAGGCGCGTCTGACCGCCGCTATGCCAGAATGCCCTACCCTCGACTGCCCCGTGAGATTCATGCACGCACCGAAACTCGTCCTGTATCCCACTGCCGCGGAGGCGTCCCTGGCTCGACCAGCTTTACTCCGCATCTTGGAAAAATTGGATTTTATTGGGCCAGAATTCTCGCTAGATGAACGCTCCCATTACCACACCGGACCAGCCTTTCTGGAGCACATAAGTTTTCTCGGCTGCTCTCCCGCCATCGCACTGGACGCTCCCGCCGAACACGCCGAGGATGCCGCACGTGCCGGCCAGTTCTGTCATCTGCAATTGCATGAGGCGACGGGAATTCCCAGGCTGCGGATCAAGCCCGATATGCGACCACGCTGTCGCCAGTGCCGCATGGACATCGAACCGGAACCCCTGCTCTCACAAATCACATCACCCTCCGCGCTGACCTGTCCGGGCTGCGGCCGGCAAATCGACGCAGAACGACTTAATTGGCGGCAGTCCGGCGCTATAGCGCGGATATTTCTGGATATATGGGGTATTCACAGCGCCGAGGCGGTGCCTGGCGACCTGCTGCTACAGCAGCTAGGCCGAACAACCGGAAGCCGGTGGGACTTCTTTTATATTGAAGACTGATAAAACCTGCGGATGAATCACACCCGTGGGGTATGCGAGAATGCGCCACTAATGAATCGACCGATGCCCGGCTAGCGCCAGGCCGGAGGCAAAACCCCATGTCCGTTGAAGAAACATCCCAGGAAGAGCGCATCCTGCGCATGATGAAGAAGGTGCTGACGGATGTCGCGAAAGACACTCACGCCAAACCGGGCTTCCGTCACAGCCTGTCTGAGGGCACCGTACAGGGTATTCGCGAGTGCCTGGCGCTGATTTCCGCCCGCGAACGTGAACTGGCCGAGGCCAATGGCCGCGCCATGAATATGCGCCCGCGGTTCATCGACGAACCCCAGAAGACCGTTGTTATACCGCTCTCTGCCACAGGTCTGAAGAAAACCAAACCGGCGAACGAAGACCAATAGGTCTCGACTCACGTCCTGACTAAAACAATATAATGACCCGGGTTTCTGGCCCGATACGTGAAACTCAAAGATAGTGCGTCTATCGCGCTAGAGGACATTGTCATGAGTGATTTTTCCAAGGCCACCCATGAAGACCGGGTCCATCTGACCCGCAGCATCATCGGCATGCTCGAGGGCTGGGGCATTGGTGGACCGGAACTGGTAACTATACTCGCCCTGCCGGATGACACGGGGCCGCTCGGCATGCGGAAATTTCAGATGGATACCCCGTTTCCGGATGATCCCGATGTACTGGAACGCATTGAGCATCTGATCGGCATCGCCGATGCACTGCGCACAACCTTCCCGCACAACCCGCAGATGGGTCCGCTGTGGATGCATCGCCGCAACAAGCATTTCCGGCGCCGCACACCGGTGGCCATCATGTTGGAAGACGGACTGTCGGGCGTGATCGCGGTACGCACTCATCTCGATTGTTCGTTTGCCTGGGCCAGTTCGGGTTCAACCGCCGGCGCGAATCCCTAATCATTCGCGGACTCAGCACCAACAAAAACCCCGCCTATGCAGCGGGGTTTTTGTTGGTGCTGGTGGCAAGAATATCCCTCACCCCTGCACAGGCCGCACCTTCGCAGCAACCAGCTTGGCGTGAAGTCGCGCCGTTTCGATATCATCCGCGCAGGCTAACGCCACGCCCATACGCCGCCGTTCGAAAGACTCGGGTTTACCAAATAGGCGCAGGTCCGACTCAGGGACGCGCAGCGCCTCGGCCACGCCCTCAAAGGCGATGCCTACCGCATCCACACCTCCGTAGATCACCGCACTCGCGCCGGGACGCCGCAGCGCTACCGACACGGGTAACCCCAAAATGGCGCGCGCATGCAGATCGAATTCACTCTGTAGCTGGCTAGCCATGGTTACCATACCGGTATCGTGCGGGCGGGGACTGACTTCGCTGAACCAGACCTGATCACCCTTCACGAACAGCTCAACACCGAACAGCCCGCGACCTCCCAGATTAGCGGTGACGGCACCGGCGATCTCCTGCGCGCGCACCAGCGCCGCCGGTGTCATAGGCTGCGGCTGCCAGGATTCGACGTAGTCGCCCTTCACCTGTACATGGCCGATAGGCTCGCAGAAATCCGTACGCACCTGCCCATCCGCGCCAAGTGAACGTACCGTCAACAGTGTAATCTCGAAATCGAAATCGATGCGTTCCTCGACAATCACCCGACCGCGGTTCACACGCCCGCCCTGCAGGGCATAGTTCCAGGCAGCCTCGATATCATCTGGCCCATCGACCGCTGATTGACCCTTGCCGGATGACGACATCACCGGCTTCACGATGCAGGGATAGCCGGTCACGTTCGTAGCGGCGGTACGTAAATCTTCCAGACTATCGGCAAAGGCATAGCGCGAGGTTGGCAGGCCGAGATCCTCCGCCGCTAGTCGCCGGATACCTTCGCGGTTCATGGTGAGTTGCGCCGCCCGTGCTGTGGGGATCACCTCGGCCAGGCCCGCAGCCTCTATCTGAACCAGTGCCTCGGTCGCGATGGCTTCGATCTCCGGCACGATGAGGTGCGGCCGTTCGGCCTCGACCAGCGCACGCAAAGCGACCGGATCAGCCATATTGATGCTATGCGAACGGTGCGCAACCTGATGGCCCGGCGCATCGGGATAACGATCTACCGCTATCACCTCCACGCCCAGACGCTGCAGGGCAATAATGACCTCCTTGCCGAGTTCGCCACTGCCCAACAACATTACACGTGTCGCTGTCGCTGACAGCGGGGTACCCAAGCGCATCTTGCTCTCCTCCATGGTATCCAGTGCCGGTTCAAGCCGGTACAACAGCCCGTATTGTCCGGTTAATTGTCACAAAAAGCACACAAAGCACCCATTCAGTTATGCCCCCTGGCGCCGTTACAAGGAACATTGTCAGATATGACATTAGTCATATCTGCGCCAAAGCAGCCGCACTTCAGGGAAAGATCGCACCGTATCCAGAGAGTCCTTCAGGTGCATCGGTTGTTTCCCAAACCAATACCTAACAACGCCTTATGGCGTCGTAATGGATTGATTGAAGCTGAGGATCTCTGCATGAAGGTTGAAGCATTTTTCGACGATGGCCGCACTTTCACTATGACCTACGTCGTTTACGATGAGGCCAGCAAAGACGCTATCGTCATCGACCCTGTCCTGGATCTGGACACCACGCCCTGGCGTACTTTTACGGACTCGATTGAGAAGGTCGCGCAATTTGTCGCCGATCAAGGGTTACGCGTGCATTGGGTACTGGATACCCATGTCCATGCCGACCATCTCTCGGGTGCGCACGAACTCAAGGCCCGCTTCAACTCCAAGGCCGCTATTGGCAGCAACATCGCCGTGGTCCAGGAAATCTTCAAGAGCGCCTTCAACCTCGCCAAAGATTTCCCCACCGACGGACGCCAGTTCGACCAGTTGCTGAAAGACGGCGATGTGATCGAGGCCGGCACACTGAAGCTCGAAGTGATGCATACCCCGGGGCATACGCCGGCCTGCAACACCTACAAAATTGGTGGCGCACTCTTCACGGGCGACGTGTTGTTCGTTCCGGACATTGGTGTTGCCCGCTGCGATTTCCCACGTGGTAGTGCGCAAGACCTGTACCGCTCGGTCAGCCAACGCCTCTATAGCTTTCCGGACGAGACCCCAGTCTATGTCGGCCACGACTATCCGAACGGCCGTGAAGCTCGCCACATGACCACGATCGGCGAATCCAAGAAGTGCAATGTGGATCTACCGAATGGCATCAGTGAAGCAGAATTTGTCAGCAACATCAACGCGCGTGATAAGAAGCTCTCCGCACCCCGGCTGCTGTTTCCCAGCCTCCAGGTCAACATCAATGCCGGCGTGTTGCCCGCAGCGGAAAACAACGAGGTTAGCTACCTCAAAATTCCTTTGAACTTCCTGTAAGCAAGAATTTATCGGGCCAACCCACTGCCTGAGGAGAAAAGTCATCATGATGAGCGTCAAACTGGATCGAGTACTGGAAAGCCTGTCACGCAATTATCAGCCGTTCAC
>JBGSOE010000340.1:0-14890 GCA_041739295.1 Thiohalobacterales bacterium
CGCCGAGCATGGTGCCATCCTGACCCTCTTCGATCAGCAAGGTCTGTTTGGTATGGCTCTTGTTCCAGATCTTGATGGGTTCGAGTGTCTCCTCGTGCATGTCGGAGTTCAGAATCACATCGATGTGATTGTTGCCGTCGAGCTTGTCGGAGGTTTCCACCATCTGGATGTTGACGCCGATCTCGATTTCGGTGATCAACACCACCAGATCCACATTCAGACCGGCGGGATCACGCAGTTCAGCGGTGTATTTTTCCACTTCCTTCTGACAGTCGGTGAATTCGATGCCATCCACTACCCAGCTGCCGACCACCTGCGGGCCACGGCGCGTGGTGCAGCCTAAGACGCCGACCTTGAGTCCACCGATGTTCTTGATGGAGTAGGGTTGCAGTACGCGATCACCGTGTTCGTTGTACCACTGCGACCAGTCGTCATACTCGGCCACGGTGTGTACCCGTGCCAGCGTCGCGGGAATGCCGGCCGGAAAGGCCGGACTGGTGACGATGTTGCCGTCGGCATCGATGATGTGCCCATCGGCGTCGCTGGCAGCGGTGTTGTACAGGTTGCTGGCCAGCGCGCCCCAGCGGCCGCTCTGGAAGAACTCTTTGAAACGTTCCGGGCCGTAGACATATTCCCAGTTGCCCGGTGCGAATGCGTCGACGCCGAGCATGTCGACCACGTCGACCAGCGCTTGGCCGCGGGTATACAGGGCTTCACCGGAGCCTTGTGTAGTGTCACCGGTGTTCACCAGCAGCGTGTTGCGAGTCTCTTTGCGGATTTTCTTGATGAGGGTGGCCATTCTTGCCAGACCGCCCTCCATGCGACCGTCGCCATCGCTGCGCAGATTCGGGCGCGGGATGGTGTGTCCATGCAGATCACCGATATGAATGATCGTGATCTCCCTGCCGTCATCATGCCTGGAATCGTCGCGATCGGAATGTTTGCTGGTGCTTCCCCAATCGGCAGAGGCCGATCCCAAGGGAGTTATGGATACTGCACCTGCCACGGCAAGCACAGTAAAGAGTTTTTTAAGTGGCAACATGACGAGCCTCCGTTGGCTGGTTGTAGACTGCTTTTTTGAGTGCGTGATATCGCGATGGGTTATTGCACAGGTTCAGTCTAGAGGCGGGGTTGTGCGCAAAGATAGCTAGGGCGAACCCTAGAGAAGCAGGATGCTGACTATAGATATCGCTGGAATCGCGGGGAAAAAGCTCAGTCCAGTCCAGCGATCAGGGCCAGCCGTACCAGTTCGGTCGGGGAGCTGGCTTCCATCTTCGACATGAGATTGGCTCGGTGCAATTCCACCGTTTTGACGCTGATGCCGAGTTCGCGGGCGATGATCTTGTTCTGAGTGGAGCTGAGCACGAACTGCATCATTTCCTGCTCACGGGGCGTCAGCCGTTCCGCGCGCCGCCGGATCTCGTCGACGCGCTCGGCATTGCGCCGGTTATCCGCGTCGTACGCGAGCGCGTTGCGGACCCGTTCCAGAATCAGGGCATCGTTATACGGCTTCTCGACGAGATCATAGGCGCCGTTTTTCATGGCCCTGACCGCCATGCCGACATCGGCGTGCCCGGTGACGATGATCACCGGCAGTGTTGCACCCCATTCAGACAGTTGCGTGTGCAGTTCCATGCCGTTGATATCCGGCATGCGCACATCGAGCAGTACACAGCCCGACAGGTCCGGTGTGTAATAGTCCAGAAAGTCCCTGCCGCGCTCGAAATCCTGCACCGGCAGTTGGGCGGATTCTATCAGCCACTTCAGTGACTCCCGCGCCATGCGGTCGTCGTCGACGATATACACACAGGGTTGCATGTCAGGCACCCTGCATGATGGGCAGCTGAAAACAGAATTCGGCGCCGCCGTGCGCGATCGATCTGGCCGATATCCGCCCATGGTGAGACTCGATGATAGAGCGGCTGATCGACAGGCCAATCCCGACGCCATCGGTTTTCGTGGTGTAGAAGGCATCGAATATTTTCGGTAAGGCGGCTTCCGAAATACCTTCACCGGAATCGGTCGCCATGAGCCGCACGCTGTCGCCAGCCTGCTGCGTCGTAACCGTCACCCTGCGCTGTCCGTAGCTGATGACCTCCATGGCATCGATGCCGTTACGCAGGAAGTTCAGGATCACCTGCTCGAGCTGGATCAGGTTGCCCTCGACCAGCGGGAGGTCATCGGCAAGCTCGAGTTCTATGCTCACGCCATGCCGGCGCGCCTCAAGTCCGATGAGTGCAGTGACATTCTTAACCGCATGGTTGAGGTCCACCGCGCTGCGTTGCGTTTCGCCTTTCTGCACGAATTCACGGATTTGTTTTATGATGTCCGCTGCCAATCTCGATCCTTCCACAGAACGTTCCATGCCTTCTATGAGCTTGTCTCTGTCCGTTATGCCGTCACGCAGCAGTCGCAGGCAGCCGCTGCTGTAATTGATGGCGCCCGTCAGGGGTTGATTGAGCTCGTGGGCAAGACTCGCCGCCATTTCGCCGACGGTGCTGATCCGGGATACGCGCGCCAGTTCGTTATGATGCTGTTGCTGAGACTCATACGCGAGCTGGCGTTCCAGTTCGTCGCCGATCCACTGTGCCATGACCTTCAGCAGATCATGATCCCACTGGCTCAATAGCGTCTCGCGTGCCACGCCACCGGCGAATTCCAGCGTACAATGCACGCGACCTTCGACCAGCACGGCGGCACCGAGATAGCTCTTCCAGCCGCGTGCCAGGCAGTGTGCATCGACGCCTTGGCTGTTGGCGAGGTTGGGAATATCCAGCGGTTCGCCTTTGCGCTCGACCAGCTGTGCCGCGCAGTGCTCGCAGATCGGCCCCGGTTGTAGAGCGACAACACGCTGATCCCCCGATGTCTTGCAGACCTTCTGCATGCCGTTATCGACACTGGTCAGTACGGCAATCGGCAAACCGTAATAGCCGCGCCCGGTATCGAGCAGGCGCATCAGTTTCTCGTCGTGGGTCAGTTCGGGGGCACTGGTGATGCGTACCAGTTCACGCAAGGCGACTCGGCTTCTTTCCAGCGCGCGATTGGTCGTCTGCAGATCGTTGGTGCGGCTCGCCACTTTTTCCTCGAGTGTGTCGCGATACCGGGCCAGCGCTTCCTGTGAACGCTGATGATCCACGATCTCGTTGCGCAGGCTGCGCTCGGTCTCTTTGAGTTTATGATTGGTGCGTGACACATAGCCCTTGAGCAGCAACAGCGACATCAGCAGCACACCCGCGGCGGCAAACCAGTAGGCGTAGCGTTTGAGTATGGCCGACAACGAGGCCTGTCGTAACACCTCGTACGGTCCTATCTGCAGTTCCTTCAGCAATTCATGGACCGGAGAATAATCGAGTGGCACCGTCCATCCCGCAATGCGCGAGGCGCGTGCCGCCGGATGATCTTCCGGCATGGACAGCAGCGCCTGGGCGACCTGGGTTGCCAGTTCCTGGGGGGTTGCTTTCAGGGTCGAGAATGGCCATTCCGGATACAGACGCGTGCTGACGGGGAAGGGCGCGTCCGCATTGGTCTGAAGATTCAGCACGCGCAACGAATCGGGTCCCACCAGTCCGGACTCCACCATGCGCGCCAGTGTCTCTGCACGCACCGTCGCTGCGTCTACCGCGCCGCTCAGTACCGACTCGATGATCTGATCCTGCGGGAAGCCTGAAAATTCGAGTGACGCAAAGTCTCGAAAGGGATCGATGCCATGTGCTTTAAGTTCGCGCCATGCCATCTGGAATCCCCCGAAGGCATCCTCACTCACCGCATAGAAGGATTTTCCTGTGAGATCTTCGAGGGTCTTGATCTGCTGATTGTCGGTGCGCGAGACAATCACGGCGCCAAAGTGCCCGCGCTTTTGGTTGCCCTCGCGGGTTTGCTGCGTGGCGATACGGGAAATGCCAAAACGGGTTTCCAGGTCGACGTAGTTTCCCGGGTTGGTCAGTGTGAAATCAATTCGGCCGCTTTCGATGGCTGATGCGATCTCATCGAGATCGAGAGGTATGATTTCGAAGTGGGAACCTGGCACTGATGCCGATAAGTAATCGGCGGTCGGTGACCAGCGCTGTAATGCGTGGTCCTTCCCACGGTAGGCAAGCACGCCGATACTCACCGTGTTTTCCTCCGATGCAACTGCCGTGCGATCCACGGCGACGGCGCAATTGACCATCAACACTGCGACAAGTGTCAACCATCGGCGTAGTGCAGGGAGAGTGGACATAGGCATAGGACTAGTTATTTATCTTATTTACCTCCCTATAAGAGGTTCGAGAGGGTGGTTTTATTCGGATTGATTTGACCCCGATGTCGATCCAGGAAATACCTCAATTACATCAGTCCGTTGGGATCAGGTATATTCAGGGGCAGGGCGCCGGGTCAGTGTAAAAACGTTACAGATCTGGCAGCGTTGTTACGCTGCCAGGATGGCACACAGGTGGATCGAATAAAGCATGACTACGCAAGACCATCCACTGATTTCGGTCATCATTCCCTGTCGTGATCATGCACAGGAGCTGACGTGTTGCCTGCGCGCATTAAGTGAGCAAGAGCTTACTCAACCCTTCGAAACGATTGTGGTCGACTCCGCCGCAGATCCTGACGTGCAGGCGGTCGTGGCGCGATTCGGCAAGGCCCGTTGTGTTAGTGGCACGGCAATACTCGGACCGGGTGCCGCGCGAAATCTGGGTGCGCAACAGGCGACTGGTAAATACCTTGCCTTTGTCGATGCGGATTGCCAACCGGAGCCGGGCTGGCTGGCCGCGGCTGTCAGCGGTCTGGAACGTGGCGGCCGGCTGGTCGGTGGCCCGGTGCTGAGTATCAATCCCTGGCAGATCATCCAGGCTACCGATAATCTGCTGCAGTTCGCTGATATGGGACCCGGACGCCCGGATCAGACCACCGACCATTTTCCTGCCTGCAATATGGCGATAGCGCGAGATGATTTCATGCAGCTCGACGGATTCCCGGCGATCGATTTTCTCGCCTGTGAAGATGTGCAGTTTTGCGAACAGGCGTTGGCCGCCTGGCCGCGCGGCCTGCAGTTTGTCAACGCGATGCGTATGCGGCACCTCGGGCGTAACCGTCTTACTGATGTGTGGCGGCATCATCGGCGATTCGGCCATTGCCGCGCAGCCCTGGGCCTCAGATTACAGGCTGTACATCTGCGTCTGGGTACACATCTCATTATGATCGTGCCAGTGATGCTAAAGCGCTATGTCTATATTCTTCGCCGCGTGGCGCGCTGGAACCGGGCAGGGCTGTTGTCCGCCGTGTTACTGTCGCCGCTATTGCTGTTCGGTCTTGCTGGCTGGGCGGTTGGATTTCGCCGTGGTTGCATTGAGGCAACACGAGGCGATAGATGATCCTAAAAAAATCATTTCAGCCACGGAAACGCACGCAAACACAGTGTATTTCTGGAGCGGCTATTCCCTACCTTGCGGGTGATGGCGGTGCTGGCGTAAAGCTTATGATCTGGTCCGTGATTTTCCGTGTGATTCCGTGGCTGAAATGATTTTTTTAGGTTAAAAGGAAGTCCCCTCCCCCTTGACGGGGGAGGGCCAGGGAGAGGGTGAGTCAGTTTCAGACAGCCCCCTCTCCCTGGCCCTCTCCCGCGAGGGGAGAGGGGACTCTCCATTTACGGCGTTAGGAAACCATTTACAAACGTTAAACCTATAAACCGCATTTGCCACGGAAACAAACGGAAGACACGAAACACAGTATCTTTCTGGAGCGAGACTATTCACCACCTTGCAGGTGATGGCGGAGCCGGCGTGAAGTTGATGCGCTTGTCCGTGTGATTCCGTGGCAAATGCGGTTTCTAGGATGAAGGATATGAGTTGTGCTGAAAATGTTACTGACATGACGGATACGGAAATCAAGCCCCGGCTGATGATGATCGGGCTCGATGCCGCCGAGATCAGCCTGATTGATCAATGGACGCGGGACGGTTCACTGCCCAACCTGAAACGCCTGCGTGACCGCGGGGCGTTTGCTCGCCTCGACTCGACCGCGGACTGGCTGGTCGGTTCGCCGTGGCCGACGTTCTACACTGGCACACTGCCGAGTGATCATGGTCTGTATCACTACCTGCTGTGGAAGCCCGATATCATGACCACTATGCGGCCAATGCCGGATTGGCTGCCGCTGGATCCGTTCTGGCGTCACCTCGATAAGCAGGGAAAGCGCGTCATCGCGCTCGATATGCCGCTTTGTTACGCGCCGCAAACCTACGATGGTGTCGAGATATCCGGCTGGGCGACCCATGAACTGCTGGTGCCACCGGACTACTATCCGGCGTCGATCAAGGACTGGGTCATACAGCACTACGGAGCCCCGCTGCGCGATGAGGAAGAATACCGTCTGATGACGGCGCAAGAGTTGTTAGCCATACGTGATCAGCTTATATCCATGACAACCAAGGTGGCGGAATTGGGTTGCGGCCTTATGCAGCGCGATGCCTGGGATCTGATGATGATGGTGTTTTCCGCGACCCATCGGGGTGGTCACAAGCTGTGGGATCTTTCCGGGATGACTGGAGAGGCGACGCAGGAGCAGCATGCGGCTCTCGAGGGTGCGCTGCGGGATATTTATATCGCCTGTGACCAGGCAATTGGCCGACTACTGGAAACGGCCGGCGATGATGTGACTGTGCTGGTGTATTCGCTGCACGGTATGGGTGACAACAGCTGCCGCAGTGAACTGCTGCCCGAGATGCTGGCTGCAATATTGGCGGATACTGAGTATCGGCCCCCACTGTCGCTGACAAAACGCATCGCGGCCAGGTTGCGTGCCATGGTGCCGTTGACGCTGCGCAATGCCATCAAGGCGCATTTGCCCATGGCGCTACAGGATAAGCTGACAACCTACTGGCGTACCGGCGGTATCGACTGGGCCACGACGCCGGCATTTGCGCTGGTCAGTGATCTGCAGGGTTACATTCGCATTAACCTTCGCGGCCGCGAGGCCGAGGGAATCGTTGCTTCAGCGGCAGACTACGACCGCCTGTGCACACGCATCAGCGAAGGATTGCAGACCTTTGTCGACGCGGATAGCGGTGAACCGATTGTGCATGCAGTGGCTCGCAGCACTGATATCTACCCGAACGGTAAGCGCCGCGATGACTTGCCCGATCTGGTGGTCAAATGGGCGCACACAGCGGCCGCCACGCATCGGGCAATCCGTTCCGATCGTTACCTTATGACTATTCCTTGGCCGGCGCCTGGTCGTCACCCGTCGGGACGTAGCGGTAATCACCGCCCGCACGGCTTTCTCGTTGCCGCCGGGCCTGGCATCGCGGCCGACACGAACCTGGCAAAAGCGCATATCCTGGATCTCATCCCCACCGTGTTGGATTTACTCGGACTGGCCGCATCGCCAGTGCAAAAGGGGCGTGCGCTGTTTTCCGGGAAAAGCGGAGATCTGTCCAAGAGGGCAGAGTAACGAATGGCACTTACTTTGCTTCTCAGGTGACTTGGTAGCGTAACATCTAGCCACGGAACCCACGCAAGCATACTGAAAAAGGCCTTTTTCTATTGTCATTTCCGTGCTCTTCCGTGGATTCCGTGGCCATCTGTTTTGGTGTTGGGCTTAAGTAAATGCCATTCGGCAGAGTAACATCATTACAGATTGATCAGCATTCTTCCTTTGACCCCTAACCTTCAACCCTAGAGCAATCATATGGCAGACAGAAAGTTCCATTTACGACTCAGCTGCGGACTCGAAACGGAAAACAACAGTCCATCGAATCTCGTTGTCGATGTTCTTACAGCAAATGAATGGCGGCCATTTAAACCCAGCATCGAAACACCTGGGTTCCTGCTGTTCGTTTATGCCTTGTTTTCCTGTCAGCTGCGCTATCTGCGCACGAACTGTGCGGAACGTAATATCGTTCTCGCATCAACAACAGGCGAACTCGAATTGGTTGCAGGTGAGTTCTGGGATGTCAAAAGCGTGTTCGTGCGTTTCAGTTCAGTATTGACAAGCGGCCTGCCAACGGCAGAGGACATCGACTATTTTAAAGATCGGATGAGGCATTGCCCGGTGTCCACGAATCTGTCTGAGCGGGTAGACATGAGCCACGACATTAGCTTCGACTGAAATCATGAGCTAGGGTCAGTGGAGAATGGCACTTACTTAAGCCTAGAGCTAACAGAGATAGCCACGGAATCACACGGAAAAGCCCGGGCCAGATCCTAAGCTTCACGCCGGCACCACCATCACCCGCAAGGTGGTGAACAGTCGCTCCAGGGATGCACTGTGTGTCAATGTCTTCCGTGTGTTTCCGTCGCTGAAATGATTTTTTTAGGTTAAAAGGAAGTCCCCTCCCCCTTGACGGGGGAGGGCCAGGGAGAGGGTGCGTCAGTTTCAGACCGCCCCCTCTCCCTGGCCCTCTCCCGCGAGGGGAGAGGGGACTCTCCGTTTACGGCGTCAGGAAACCATTTACAAACGTTAAACCTATAAACCGCATTTGCCACGGAATCACACGAAAAAACCTGGGCAAGATCATAAGCTTCAGGCGGGCACTGTCATCACCCGCAAGGGGGTGAACAGTCGCTCCGGGAATGCACTGTGTTTCAGTGTCTTCCGTGTGTTTCCGTGGCTGAAATGTTTTTTTTAGGTTCATCTGTTCCAGGTCTACTAACTCATGAACTGGATGCGCGGATCATGCCCCAATTCCAGACTTTTATCGGCGTTTTGCCGGAGAGAGCGAAATTCTGCACCTGCATTTCGGGAAGCTGCAGGATTGAACAGTTGTGGTTGAATGTGGTGCTGCCGGGATTTATGACCAGAATATTGCCCAGGGTTTCACTGAAAACCTGATGGGTATGGCCAACGATCAATACGTCGTAATCAAAATATTTCAGCTCGTTTTCCCACTGCTCTTTTCTGTCGGTGAACACCCGCCCCTCGGGGTCCAGTAACTTGATGCCGTCATGTTGTTCATCGGGTGGACAGGCGTGGACCACATAAATTGATTTATCTTCGATAGTCAGTTCGAGGTGGGTTGGTAGCGAGTCAAAAAATTTAATGATTTTATCTGAGCAGCTTCCCAGCGTGGTTGTGGCGTCGCAGTGATCATGATTGCCCGAGATCATCAGGCAGTTATTTTTCTGTAACAGCTCGATTGTCTGTTCAAGCTGATCCTCGCCATAACCGGCAATATCACCGGCACAGATAATGAAGTCGACCTGCTCGCGTTCGAAAATTGAGAGGGCTTCCTTTAACGGGGCCGTGGTTGAATGCGTGTCGCTGATCAAACCGATTTTTGTGGACATAGCCGATCCCCCGATGCGTGTTGTGCCCCGCAACACGATTTACTTATCGGGGGTTTTGTTCGCAAGGAGTATGGGAAGCCCAACGTCGTCCCGCGCTATGCCATGCCGATGCCAGGATAGGCCGGAAATTCCGGTGGCGCGCTGGGTGGTATCTCCTGTGGAGGTTCGGGGATTTCGGTGGGGCCGCCTGGTGGTATGCCCGTCGGTATTGTCTCCGGTGGCGCTTCGGGTGGACTCGTCGGTGGGATCTCCGGATCGCCCGCGTAATAGACTGTATGCATGGTCATCACCCCTTCATCTTTTACATCCTCAGTTATAAATATAGTCTGTCGCGAAGGCATTATATTCGTTGGTTAGAGTAGCATGGTGAAGAGCCCCGATTCGACGGAGCTGCCGCAAGCTGCGGAATATGCCGAAGTGTAGTTGCCCAATCCCCTCGCATCCCACACAATCAAACTCGTTGCCGTCTTTCTGATGGGTAGGGGAGTGTTCCGCAGCGTGTTTCTGCCTTGGCCAAAATAAGTCTCCGTAGTCGAGCCAGCCACTGGTTCGAGATCCATGTACAGCGCGAGAAGATGGTCCATGCGGTGGGCATCCTCAGCGCCGCCAACGCCGTGGAATTGGATCCGGAACCCTTTTACAACGCATCGCTTGATGTCGCGGCGGTGCGCAATTTCCTGATCGAATTTGCTGTCTGGGAACGACGCTACAACCGTTACCTGCCGACTATCGATTACTGTCCTATTGAGCTGCCCGGTCCACCTACTGAAACGGCGCAGGCCATCCTGGAGCAGATGCATCGCTGGGACAGCGAGGCCAAGCCACACTTGGCAGAAATAGATGCACTGAACCGCGAACATGATCGGCTTGTGCTGTTGCGTGAATTCATCTTGGCCGCGTCGGGATCGGGTCTGGATTTCTCACTGTTGGTAGTGAAGAGGCTATCGCTTGAGACCGCCGTCTATGCCTGTCCGCGTTTGAACGAAGCTGTGCATGATCACTCTCGGGCGCTGTTAATGCAGCTACAGGGAACGGAACACAGTTTCCGGGTCGTGGTTGGTGCGGACACGGAGGCTATCCTGGAATCCATGCGGCAGCAGGACTGTCAGAGGGTGATGCTTCCTGAATGGCTGGAGGCGGATGCACTACGCAACCAGCTGCGGATCGAAACAGACCTCCGCGAGGTTTCCCGGAATCTGGTTGCACGGCAACATAAAATTCGGGCGCTCGTGCAGCGTTACGATCTGATCAGCATACTCGGCAATGTGGGGTTGTTGCGCTGGTATGTGGATAACGCCCCGGGCGTCAGCGCCGATGTGCGCTACTGCCGGGTCACCGGTTGGACTGGCGAAGCAGACCCCGAACTGCTTACGCTACTGCTCAAGCACGCCGGTATCGATGCCATGGTGCGCTTTCCTGCGGAGCCAGTCTTCGCACATGCACCCACACATCTTCGCCACACAAAATGGGTCCAGCCTTTCGAATTCTTCACCCGGCTACTGGGTACACCGGCGCGGGATGAGGTCGACCCGACACCGCTGCTGGCGTTTATCGTGCCTCTGCTGTTTGGTTATATGTTTCCCGATGTCGGACATGGATTGATACTGATCATTGCCGGTCTCGTTTTTGCGCGGCGCTGGCCGGACATCCGCTTCCTGGTGCCGTGCGGTTTGAGCGCAGTGGTATTCGGTTTCCTGTTCGGGGATATGTTTGGAGTCCACGATCTCATTCCTGCGTTCTGGCTCAGTCCACTCGATGAACCACTGACGGTAGTACTGGTCCCCCTGATTGGTGGCGTGGTCCTGATACTGCTGGGTATGGCCCTTGCCTCGCTTGAGGCCTATTGGCGTGGACGGCTGCGGATATGGCTGGCGGTCGATGCCGCTGTCCTGGTGTTGTATGCGGCGGCTGTGAGCGCGGTCTTTTGGACGGATGCCGCCGTGCTGATGATGGCTGCCGTCATCTGGTATTTTCTCGGGACACTGTATGTGCATCCGGCGAAACCGGTGGCAGCGCTTGGTTTGGGTTTCGCCAAATTACTGGAGAGCGTTGCGCAATTGGTACTCAATACGCTTTCGTTTGCGCGCGTTGGTGCTTTTGCGCTGGCACATGCGGGTCTTTCCAGTGCCGTTATCGGTCTGACGGAACAGATTGATACGCCGGTGTTGAAGCTTTTTGTGCTATTAGTAGGCAATGTTTTCGTGGTGGTGCTCGAAGGGCTGGTTGTCTTTGTGCAGACCACGCGCCTGGTTCTGTTCGAATTCTTTATTCGGTTTCTGCGCGCCGAAGGCCGTGTGTTCAGGCCGTTTCGCTCGGCGACCCAGGCCAGAAGACCGAAGGCCAAGACGGAGTGAGTCTGGATTCGCGGATTCGTCGAAGTGTCATCCTAAAAAAATCATTTCAGCTACGGAAACACACGGAAGACACTGAAACACAGTACCTTCCTGGAGCGACTATTCACCCCCTTGCAGGTGATGGTGGTGCCGGTGTGAAGCTTATGATCTAGTCCGGGTTTTTCCGTGTGATTCTGTGGCAAATGCGGTTTATAGGTTTAACGTTAGTAAATGGTTTCCTAACGCCGTAAACGGAGAGTCCCCTCTCCCCTCGCGGGAGAGGGCCAGGGAGAGGGGCTGTCTGAAACTGACTCACCCTCTCCCTGGCCCTCCCCCGTCAAGGGGGAGGGGACTTCCTTATTAACCTAAAAAATCATTTCAGCCAGGGAAACACACGGAAGACACTGAAACACAGTACCTTCCAGGAACGAGACTATTCACCACCCTGCAGGTGATGGCGGTGCCGGCGTGAAGCTTATGAACTTGTCGGGGTTTTTCCGTGTGATTCCGTGGCAAATGTGGTTTATAGGATCATTGTGCCAGACTTGATGAAGAGCAATCATTCTCCTTCGCGGCTGGCCTATATTCACCGAATAGAGATGTTCTTCTTGTATTGACACGGCCGATGACTGTTAGCACAGTGCATTCCAACTTGTACGGGTTCTGCGATGCTATCAGTGATGTGGCAGATTATTGATCATTACCAATCGAGATGTCACAAACTCCCTTCTCCCCAACCCTCTCCCCGCAAGCGGGTAGAGGGTTGGGGAGAAGGTGGCGAAGTTCTCAAGTCGAGCATATCCATGTCATGCCACCATGTAATGCTCAATAATTGGATCGGGCGTTCTGCAGATATGCGAAGTGCGTGCGTTACCGGTGACCACCATATTCCCCGCAGCAGAGTGTTTCTGTTGTGCTCAGCGTTTCGATGAAAAGCGCCATGACGACCAGTATTGTCACTGTCATTCTGGGCCTGATGCTGTTGAACGCTTTTATGTATCTGCAGCAGCCGTCCATGATCTTTTATCCAACGCGTGAATTGGTCGCGAAGCCGACAGACTGGGGCTTGGACTACAGTGATGTTCGGTTGGTGACCGACGATGGTGTGGCGCTGCACGGCTGGTATATCCCGCGGCCCGGCGCGCAACGGGCACTGTTATTCTTTCATGGTAACGGCGGTAACATCTCTCATCGCGGCGACTCGGTCCCGATCTTTCACCGACTCGGTTTCAATGTGTTGATCATCGATTATCGTGGCTATGGGCAGAGTGAGGGTCGTCCCAGCGAGGCAGGACTTTATCGTGATGCCGCTGCGGCCTGGCGCTACCTGACTGAATCGCGCGGGATTAAATGCAAGGATGTTGTTATTTTCGGCCGTTCGCTCGGTGGTGCCGTCGCGGCGCAACTGGCCTCCCGGGTTGAAGCCGGCGCACTGATTCTGGAATCGACACTGAGTTCGGCGCGTGATTTCGCGGCGACTGCTTTCCCGCTACTGTCGCATGCGCTGTACATGCGCTTCGACTTTGACAGCGCCGCACAGCTCCAGAAGGTCAAGTATCCCGTACTTGTGCTGCACAGCCCGGAGGACGAAATCATGCCGTACCACTTGGGAGAAAAGCTCTTTGCTGCCGCGCGCGAGCCGAAGCAGTTCATTGCTCTGCGTGGCGATCACAACTCCGGTTTTCTGATCAGTCAGCCAGAGTATGAGCAGGCCTTGAGCACATTCATTGCGACGTCTCTGCACAATCCAGATGCTGATAATGCAGCTGATTGAGGCGCCATGATTTACCTGGGACCTCGATAGTGGAAAGCAACAACATAAATCTTTTCCCTTTATGCAATCCAAACCTCTCGCAGATCAAAGCATCTCTGTGCAGGATGTGAGCCCGCCCAGGCATAAAAAAGGCGGGTCATTCGGACCCGCCTTACGTCTGACATGAAACGGCTGAGTTTACTTAACGAGGTGCTTGTTGTCCGTAAGAACCGTAACCGGGTGGTGCATATGAGGGGGCACCATTAGCGGGTGCATTCTGCGGGTAAGCGGTTGGTTGTACGTACGCCGCCCCGGCATCAGCCGGATTGCCCGGTGCATAGCCCTGACCACCATAGCCAGGAGGCGGGCCATAGGCACCATTGCCGCCCGGGTAACCACCGGGATAGCCGCCATAACCAGCCGGATAGCCATAGCCAGGCCCATAACCACCTTGGTCATATCCGTTGTTGCCATAACCTCTGCCGTAGCCACGCCCATTGCCGCGCCCGTTGCCACGACCTGACATGTTCATGGAAAAGTTACCGTCACCATTACCATCACCGAACATGTCATTCATGCCATTGCCATCACCGTTGTTGCCCCAGTTATCGGGACTCCAACCGCCCCAAGCCTGGGCAGATGACAGGGGAAGCATGGCAGCACTACTGACTATGGCTGCGGCGATAAGAGTTTTTAGAGCTTTTTTCATTGTAATAAAACCTCCGAGGATGCCCCATGAACGTCATGCCCATGAGCGCGTGCCCCAACTACCCGGCACCTGTGTTTACCGTATACCGCATTTGCCGGCTGCGCCTTCAATATCGGTTGGAATTGGTGCTTATTCACAAATATCCTGATCCATATCTATTAATAGTGATTTTAGTAGTGCCACCGCCGCTTTGGTTGCGGCTGCTGGTATTGAAAAACAGGCCGGCATGGGTGGATGACTTGGCTGCGATTGGGTGAAGCTGTAAGCGGCGGTGTGTTACGTCGATCGATTGAATTCACGGCGCTGAATAGACAAGCATTTCAGTGAATAATGTGTGCCTGTTTAATGCCGGGCTGCGCGTTTATAATCCAAACACTTTTATGTTATCTCGCGTATTTATCATGACGGCAGCACAGCAATACCAGCGCATTTTTCTACTGAGCCACATGCGTGCGTTCAGTAGTCTGATTGGCCACATTCTGGGGTCTCACCCGCGTATCAACGGCTATTATGAGATGCATCTGCCTTATACTAGTGAGGCGAATCTAGACGAACAGCTGCGTTTATATAAACAATTCGAATCGCTAAAAGCCGGCAGCCAGTATCTTTTTGATAAACTGCTCCATAACGATTACCCGCTCGACACAGCAATACTGGCAGGTACTGGAAACAGAATACTGCTTAGCATCCGCTCACCCGAGCTGAGTCTGAAAAGTATCATTCATCTATTTCAATCCAAAGATGCTGTGCATCCTTATGCAGATCAACTCCAGGCAACTGATTATTACATTGAACGGCTAAAGGCACTGGCCGCGTTCAGCAA
>JBGSOE010000357.1:0-1964 GCA_041739295.1 Thiohalobacterales bacterium
AGGTCACCCCCATCAGCGTATCCGGGCGGGTGGTGTAAACCGTCAGCTGCTCACTTCGCCCAGTATTCTCTGTGTTCTCTGCGTTCTCTGGTGTGAATCTATGACGCCCTTCAATACCGAAATCCAACTCGAGACCTTCCGAACGCCCGATCCAGTTGCGCTGCATGGTGCGCACGGCATCCGGCCAACCATCGAGTTTGTCGAGATCCGCCAGCAGTTCGTCGGCGTACTGGGTGATTTTCATGAACCACTGCGGGATCTCTTTGCGCTCGACCGGTGTATCGCAGCGCCAGCAGCAGCCGTCGATCACCTGTTCGTTGGCGAGCACCGTGACATCGTGCGGACACCAGTTCACGGCGGCGGTCTTTTTGTAAACCAGACCTTTTTCCATGAGCCTGGTGAACAGCCACTGCTCCCAGCGGTAATACTCGGGACGGCAGGTGGCCTGCTCGCGCTGCCAGTCATAACCGAAACCAAGGCGTTTGAGCTGCTCACGCATGTAGCGGATGTTTTCGTAGGTCCACTTGGCCGGCGGTACCTTATTCTTGATCGCCGCATTCTCGGCCGGCAGGCCGAAGGCATCCCAACCCATCGGCTGCAGCACATTCTTGCCCTGCATGCGCTGAAAGCGTGCGATGACGTCACCGATGGTGTAATTGCGCACATGCCCCATGTGCAGTCGCCCACTCGGATAGGGGAACATGGACAGGCAGTAATATTTTTCCCGGGACGCATCTTCGACGGCGCGGAAGGTCTGGTGACCCTCCCAATACTCCTGGGCCTCGCGCTCAATGGCGTCGGGTTGGTAAAACTCTTCCATCCGGATCACTTCAAGTGGCTGACTTCAAAGCGCGCAGGATACCGTAGCGGGCAAGCGGGCCACAATCACCATGGACCCCCGCGAAGCTTCCCCTCACAGACCAGATGGACCACACTATGGTCAAGATTGGTTGTTTACTCTGCTGTCGTCCCGGCGCCTGCCGGGATCCAGTAACCAGCTGAATAGAAACCACTAGATTCCGGATCTTCGCTACGCTACCTCCGGAATGACGGATGAGTTAGAGCGCCGCCTTGAATAGATCCGTAATCCACCACGTTGCAGGATAAGCCCATGACCGAGCAGCACCCTTCCCCCACCGAAAGCCTCATCGCCGCCTATAACCGGATGATGGAACGCGTCCAGGAATTAATGGAGGACGCCGAGGACAAAGCCATCCCGACCCTCGAAGAGGGCATCAAACACGCCAGCGAGAAGGCCGTTGAGCTGGGCGAAATCACCGCCGAAGAGGCCGAAAAGATCGGCAGCTGGATCAAACGCGACATGGAAGAGGCCAGCCTGTATCTCGCCAGCGGCGGACGCGAATTTGCCGACTGGCTGAAATTCGACATTGAGCAGGTCGAACAGCACTTACTGGATGTGCTGCTCAGCATCGCCGATCGCACCAAGCTGGAACTGGCGGCCTTCGAGCGATCCATGGAGGCACACAATACTTACAGGGCCGGCGAAATCACCGGTGCTGGTGTTCTGGCGTGTAAAGGCTGCGGAGAACAGATGCATTTCTACGAGACAACGACGATTCCGGTCTGTCCAAAATGCACGGGTACGAAATTCGCACGGCCGAGAAACCAATAGATGTAGCCCGGATGAAGTTAAACGGAATCCAGGAAGTGTAATCATCACAGATCCAGGAGCCTGTCGGACTTAGGTGGTCGTAGCGAGCATGGTGGGAGCGCGAGAACAGATTTTCACGATGTTGAGGCGCATAGCCATTCTACCTATAAACCGCATTTGCCACGGAATCACACGGAAAAACACGGACAAGATCATACGCTTCACGCGCGCACATCCATCGCCCGCGAGGTGGTGAATAGTCGCTCCAGTAAGGTACTGTGTTTCAGTGTCTTCCGTGTGTTTCCGTGGCTGCAATGATTTTTTTAAGTTCTACGCAACGAGTAATCGGGGA
>JBGSOE010000405.1:0-3609 GCA_041739295.1 Thiohalobacterales bacterium
CAAAGGCCAGCCTTTAGAGGATTTCGATGCGGTGATCCCGCGTATCGGCGCCTCCATCACTTTCTATGGTACCGCCGTGTTGCGCCAGTTTGAAATGATGGGCGTATGGCCACTGAATGAATCGGTAGCCATATCACGTTCGCGCGACAAACTGCGCTCGCTGCAATTGCTGGCCCGCAAAGGTATCGGCCTGCCAATTACCGGTTTCGCCCACTCGCCCGATGATGTCGATGATCTGATCAAAATGGTCAACGGCGCGCCCTTGGTCATCAAACTGCTGGAAGGCACTCAGGGCATTGGCGTGGTGCTGGCGGAAACCAAACAGGCGGCTGAAAGTGTGATCGAGGCCTTCATGGGTCTGAAGGCCAACAATCTGGTGCAGGAATTCATCAAAGAAGCGGGCGGCGCCGACATCCGTTGTTTCGTGATTGGCGACAAGGTGGTCGCGACCATGATGCGCAAGGCAAAAGCCGGGGAATTCCGCTCCAACCTGCATCGCGGCGGTACCGCCGAGCTGATCAAGATCACCCCCGAAGAACGCTCCACCGCAGTGCGCGCGGCCAACGTCATGGGCCTTAACGTTGCCGGCGTGGATATCCTACGCTCCAACCACGGCCCCGTGGTCATGGAAGTTAATTCATCACCGGGACTTGAAGGCATCGAGCGCGCCACCGGCAAGGACATCGCCGGCATGATTATCGATTTCCTGGCTAAAGAAGCCAAACCCAACAAGACGCGTACCCGCGGCCAAGGCTGAGACCTGGTGTGAAACCAACCGTAGGCGCAGTATGATGAAACGCGGCGGTTATACCCTGACCTCCGCGTCGATTATAAAGGCCGCATGAACACATCCGCGCAAACGCCACTCGAAATAAACGGAACCCTCATCAAGCCGGGAACCAACGTCTACATCGATCTGCCGGTGACGCAGTTGTACACCCACGCGCCCGTCACCATTCCGGTGCATGTTATTCATACCAAACACCCAGGCCCGCGTCTGTTTCTCAGCGGCGCCGTGCATGGCGACGAGATCAACGGCGTCGAGATCATCCGTCGCGTGTTGAAGCTGCCAAACCTGAAACGCTTGCGCGGCACACTGATCGCCGTACCGATCGTAAACGTGCACGGCTTCATCAACCATTCACGTTATCTGCCCGATCGGCGCGATCTCAATCGCTCCTTTCCCGGTTCGGAAACCGGCTCGCTGACTGCTCGCGTGGCCAGCATCTTTCTGAATGAAATCGTCAGTAAGTGTACCCACGGCATCGACCTGCACACCGCCGCCGTACATCGTGACAATCTGCCGCAGGTGCGCGGCGATCTGGATAACGCCGAAATCGAACGCATGGCGAAAGCCTTCGGTGCGCCGGTGATTCTCAACGGCGCACTGGTCGATGGCTCGCTACGCAAACTCGCCATGGAGGCTGGCGTGCACACCCTGCTCTATGAGGCTGGCGAAGCGCTGCGTTTCAATGAACTGTGCATCCGTGGTGGCGTGCGTGGTGTACTGTCGGTGATGCGCGAGTTGGACATGCTGCCGCGCAGCAAACAGCTCGCGAAGCAACATGAGGCCATGGTGGCGCGCTCCAGCACCTGGGTTCGTGCCGCACAGAGCGGTATCCTGCGCGCCACGGTAACACTAGGCGCGCGCGTCACAACGGGTACCCGGCTCGGCATCGTCGCCGACCCCTTCGGTGAACGCGAAGTTGATGTGCTCAGCACGGCGCCCGGCATCATCATCGGCCGCACCAACATTCCTTTGGTGCATGAAGGCGATGCGCTGTTTCATATTGCCCGCTTCGAACAGCCCAAGGCCGCCGAGGCCGCTGTCGAGCAATTCCAGGCCGAGCATCTTAGCGATGTCGACCCGCTGCTGGATGAGGAACCGCAGATAGTATAAATGCAGGTTCTAGGGACGAGGTTCGAGGTGCTAGAAAAAACCTAGGGGCGCATCTTTATGCCCTGTCATTGAAAATAGGGGGCAGAGACGAATTCCACCGCCAAGGTTATTATCTTGCTTTTGGCAGTACTGTGTCGTCCCTGACCCGAATAGCGCTTACTTACGTTCAATGTAGGTCGGGTTAGCGCAGTTTGCGTAACCCGACAGGCGTTGCGAAGCAACCCAACGCCTTTGTAAAGATGTGCCTGACGGCACGCTTGGCGGGTTACGGCGCAAACAACGCGCCTAACCCGCCCTACATCGGATATGGATAGGCTTAAGTAAGTGCCATTCGTCTCTGACCCGCATTTTTTTAGGTGCTAGGGAGTCGGGGTAACTCATCCTAAAACCTAAAACCTAAAACCTAGAACCTAGAACCTAAAACCTAGAACCTAGAACCTAGTATCTAGTATCTAGTACCTTCTATCGCACCATCAGTACCGTATAATCCCCAACCATCATCAATTGAAGCCGCCAACACATGAGCAACCGCCTAACTCTCACCCGCCCCGACGATTGGCATCTGCACGTGCGCGACGGTGCTGCATTGAACAGCGTCATGCCGCACACGGCGGTGCAGTTCGCGCGCGCCATCATCATGCCGAATCTGAAGCCGCCGGTGACCACGACTGCGCAGGCACTGGCGTATCGCGAACACATTCTCGCTGCATTACCGACCGGCACCGCGTTCTCGCCGCTGATGACGCTGTACCTCACCGACAATACCCGCGCCGATGAAATTCGTGCCGCCAAGGCCAGCGGTCATATCTACGCGGTCAAATATTATCCGGCTGGCGCTACGACCAACTCCGATGCCGGCGTCACGGCCATGGAGAAGACCTACGCCACGCTGGAAACCATGGCCGAGATTGGATTGCCGCTGCTGATCCATGGCGAAGTCACCAGCCCGGAGATCGACGTGTTCGATCGCGAGGCAGTGTTCATCGAACGCCACTTGGCTCCGTTACTCAAATGCATCCCGACCTTGAAGATCGTACTGGAACACATCACCACGGCCGACGGCATCGACTTCGTGCGCTCAGCACCCACCAATGTCGCTGGCACATTGACGGCCCATCATCTGCTCATGAACCGCAATGCCATGTTCCAGTGTGGAATACGGCCACATCATTATTGCCTGCCGGTTCTCAAACGCGAACGCCATCGACAGGCGCTGGTCGCGGCCGCCATCAGCGGCAACCCGAAATTCTTTCTCGGCACCGACAGCGCACCGCACGCCCGCGGCGCCAAAGAAAGCGCCTGTGGCTGTGCGGGTATGTACACCGCACATGCGGCGATGGAGTTATATGCGCAAGCCTTCGAAAATGCCGGCGCATTGGACAAACTGGAAGGTTTCGCAAGTTTCTTCGGTGCGGATTACTACGGACTGCCGCGCAACCGCGAGAAGATCCAACTCATCAAACAAGATTGGGAAGTACCGGCCAGCTATCCGTTGGCTGAGTCTGAGGTGGTACCACTGTATGCGGGTGAAAAGTTACGCTGGAAATTACAGGCTACTGGGCATGAGCCAACGTGATTTCATCTTGCGCAGCCCAGCATTGTATTATTGAGCATGACATAGATGTGCTCGACTTGAGAACTTCGCCACCCTCTCCCCAACCCTCTCCCGCCCCGGCGGGAGAGGGGGTTATCCCCTCTCCCCGCTTGCG
>JBGSOE010000408.1:0-14337 GCA_041739295.1 Thiohalobacterales bacterium
GATACGGTTTCGATGCAGCGCGGTCGCCGCGCATCGTCATGGAGGACCGTCCGGAGCTCGCTGATAATGGTCTTCAATACCGATTCGCTGACGAACTGGTGTCCCCAAACCTCGTCGAGCAACGCGTGCTTGGTGACCAGCGAACCCGGTTGCCGCGCGAGCGCGCACAGCACGGCGAACGGTTTCGGTGCGAGAGCGACAGGCCGTCCGTCATTGAGTAAGCGTGCATTGGCCTCGTCCAGTTCGAAGGCGTCGAAGCGCATTCGAACGGAGTCAGTCGTGCCCGAAAGGCCCTCCGAGCCGCTACCTGACGTCATGTACTTGCCCTCCATTTGCGGATGCGGGATCGGTCGGGTTTCGGTACATGTCTTACTGGATGAAATACATCACTTGCGTGTCCGCCTGCGGATCCTTGAGGACGAGTAGCACCGGCCTGAGCTTGTTCTTCGCACCCTGTAGTTCTTGATGCTGCACGTTACGCTGTTCCGTGGGAACGCATAGCCCGCCATTGTCACATCTCGCCTATGGCCGGCGGCCCATGTCCTCAACGTGATCCTCGAGTTCCACTTCTTTCGTCACCGAGACGCCGTCCGCACGGCTTTTGCATCATCACCATGCGCCCCGGTGGTCCAAGCGTTGCCTTGACTGCCTGGGCAAGAACACTCGCGCCATGCGTTGGCGTGCGACATCCGGAACTTCGGTTCCCCGGCTGGCATCAGCGGTTACCCCCATTTTCAATACCTGAATAGTAATCCTAAATTGTTACAGTAGCCCCTGTTATTCAACCTTCAAGCACAGTCAGTTACACATCTCACCACGCGAGAGATCGCCAAAGCGCAGGTGTTCGAATACATCGAAGTCTATTACAATCGGCGGCGTCTGCACTCGCGACTTGGGTATCTGTCTCCCGAAATGTACGAGGCACGCCAAATGGCTTAATCGAGTGTCCGTGAACTCGGGGCAAGATCAGGGTTCGTGGCTCGCAAACTTAGGTATAACTAACTGTCACCAAGGTATCCAGGGCATCGCACGTCCCATTCGGCCCATAGTGGAATCCATATCACGAGTCATTACGCTCATATTTGCGCTCATCACGGATATGTTGGCATTCATCCTTTGCATCTCGGTAGCCATCATAGGCATAGCGGTCATCAACGAGTTCATAACCTTCATCTGGTCATGCATTTGAGGGACCGACTCCATATTGTTACTCATCGTGTACAGCATCAGCGCAACTACCGCTCCTTCCATCCCTTTATCCCAAGTTTGCATGTATTGGCTTACCCAATTGACTTCTTGCTCAAATCTGTGAAGTTTTTGTCGCTTGTCATCCGGAAGCCCTTTGATCAGCTCTTCTCGCATTGTGGCCCGGGTTTCCGGATCCAGGTTTGCAGTCTGAACCGTCGGAGGCGGAAACTGTACTGGCGCTTGAGCGAACACTGTTGCACTGGGTTCTTTAGTCATATAGAAGGCTAGAACAAGTGGCACAGCGACCAAGAGAAAAAACCAACGCTGTCGACGCATCGCCCGTTCGTGGCGGGCCTCGGTCTGTGCGAATGTCTGAACCAGTTGTTGTACTGTCCGATGCATTTCATTTAGCTGTTGATTAGTCGTTTGCATGATTGCCTCTCCAGCAGTCGCCCAGATCTTGGCATCATAAGCTTAGACCGTTATGCCTGAATCAGCTGCGAGCAGTAAAGTTCCCATATCACCTGCTCTGCTCTGCGCGTAACGCAATTCAGTGGCGAACTGCCGTAAGCGGCCCGCCGCATCCAGTCCCGATTGTCCTAGGGTCACCTGATTTGCCACGCCAATACCCACGACACACCCACTGAATGCCTACCAACGCGTCCCGGCCGGCTGTTGCCCTTGCGCATGCGCTCGGCCTCCCGATCGGCGCTCGATTCGTGGGTCGCATTGGCGCTTCTCGATCCTGCAATCGACCCTGCGAGTGCCGTCCCCGCCAGGGCGCGGGTAGGTAGTTCTTGCGCGTGACGCGCTTAAACGACGCCCACGCCTCGATCAGCGCCATCGACTTTGAAGAGCTCATTGTCGAGCAGAGGCTCGCGACGCGCCTGCTCAACGATCCCGGTAAAGAAGCGCTTTGCGATGGCGTGGTCAAAAACATAATCGCTATAGGCTATAGTCTGGTTTGGAAACACGACGAATCGAGTCTGGTAACGCACGTCGGTAACGTTAGAAGCAAACACCGCTATGACCCATGTTCCCGCCTCGTATCAGGGGAGACTGTTACATGACACATAGAAAGGACAACAAGCATAAAGACAGGAACAAAGGCAAAGAGTTGACCGAAAAGCCAGTGAATGCTCACGCCAAGCTGAAGACCAAGGAATACGAGAAGGAGCTGGCGAAGCTCCACGTCGAGTTGGTCAAACTCCAGCAATGGGTGGTGCACAAGGGTCTCAAGGTCTGCGTGGTGTTCGAGGGCCGCGACGGCGCTGGCAAGGGCGGCACCATCAAGGCCATCACCGAGCGCGTCAGCCCGAGGGTATTCCGCGTTGTCGCACTGCCGACGCCGACGGAGCGCGAGAAAACACAGATGTATGCGCAGCGGTACATTCCCCACCTGCCCGCCGCCGGTGAAATCGTGATCTTCGACCGCAGCTGGTACAACCGTGCCGGTGTAGAGCGTGTGATGGGTTTCTGCACCGAAGATGAGGCGCGACGGTTCCTCGAAGTCGCTCCCCAATTCGAAAGGGTCATGATCGAATCCGGCATTATCCTGATCAAGTACTGGCTGGAGGTCAGCCAGGATGAACAGACCCGTCGCATGGAGAATCGCATTGGCGACGGGCGCAAGACCTGGAAGCTGTCACCTATGGACCTCGAATCCTACAAGCGCTGGTATAGCTACACCCGGGCACGCGATGCCATGTTCGAAGCTACCGACACCGGTTGGGCGCCCTGGCACGTGGTGAAATCGGACGACAAGAAACGCGCACGCCTGAACCTCATCCATCATCTGCTCAGCATGGTGCCGTACCAGGATCTGCCGCGCGACAAAATTCAATTACCGAAGCGCCAGGCGCCAAAGGGTTACGCGCAACCGGCATACGACCTCAGGTACATTCCGGAGATATTCTGAAATATTTGGTTATTTGAGGTTCATCCTAAAGGCACAGAGGGACTTGACCCTCGACGTCACTCACACTGCGAGCGTTGAACGCCTTCACCGCCGATTTCAGTGTGGGGTAGCTGTGCTCCTCTGTCAGTCTCCTGTGCACGTCCATCCAAGATGCATCGAACAAGCGCCCGACAGCGTGTTTCCGGTTCGCGACGGCGAACACGATACCCCGGGCTGCAAGCTCATCGATCAGCTGTTCGACCTTTTTCAACGCGGTGCTGTCGACGATGTTGACCGGACTGGCATCGACCACCACCCACTCCACGGGCACCTCGGATTCGGCGATGGCAGCCAGCAGCCGCACTCTGAAAAAATCGGCGTTGAAAAACACCAGATCAGCATTGAAACGAAACAGAAGCAGACCCGGTATGGTCTGGGCCTCAGGATAGTCCTTGCGGTCGTGATAGCCCATCAAGCCCGGGACGCGACCCAAGACCGCGTCGGTCGGCCGTGAGGTCAGCATCAACATCAGTAGCAGGGATAGAACCACGGCCACTAGGACGCCTGGCAGCACTCCCAACACCAGCACACCAAGGGTGGTCCCAATCGAAAACCCGAGCTCGACCCGGCTCATGGCATACAGTTCGCGTAGCGTCGCGAAATCGAACAGGCCCGCGGCCGAGACGATGATCACCGCGGCCAGGACCGTGTTGGGTACATAGGCCAACGGCTCGGTGAGAAAGAACAGGCTCAAAAGCATGACCCCGCCGGCCACCAACCCCACCATCTGGCTCTTGCCGCCCATGGCATCGTTGACAGCGGTTCGGGAATCCGCCCCGGTCACCGGGAAGCCCTGAGCAAGGCCCGAGACGATGTTTCCCGCGCCGAACCCGATGAGCTCTCGATTGGCATCCACCTCGTAGCGATTGCGCTGTGCAAAACTCCTCGCCGTGAGGATGCCGCTGGTGAAGCTCACCAGGGCCAGGCCGGCCGCATCGCGCACGAGCGTCGGGTAGTCCCCGACCGGTAGGATCGGGATGTGGAAGAATTCCGGCAGTCCGGCAGGCACGCTGCCGACGACAGAGACCCCCTGCTGCTGCAGATCCAGTGCGGCCGAAAGGACTATGCCCACGCCAACCACCACCAAAGCGGCGGGCACTCGGGGCGCAAAGCGGCGAAGCGCAATCAACCCGACAAGCAGGGTAATGCCCAGCGAAACGGTCGGCAGGTGGGCATCGTCGATCGTTGCGAAGATCGCCAACAGCTTCGGAAAGAATTCGCTGGCCGCGACCGAAACGCCGAGGAGTTTGCCCAGCTGACCCACGATGATGAGCAGGGCGATGCCATTCAGATAGCCGACGAGAATGGGCAGCGACAAGAAGCTGGCGATGAAGCCCAGCCGGGCAAGTCCCATGATGACGTAGATCAGTCCGACGATCAGGGTCATAACGATCACGAGCGCCCGGTAATGTTCGACGTCCCCACCGGCGAGTGGTCCGAGCGCGGCGGCCAGCATCATGCAGGTCGCCGCATCGGGCCCAATCATCAGCTGGCGCGACGAGCCGAACAGCGCATAGGCGAACAACGGAAAGATGGCCGCGTACATGCCGATGACCGGGGGCACATGCGCCAGATCGGCATAGGCAATGCCGACCGGCAGGGCAACGGCTGCCACCGACAGACCTGCCGCGATATCGCTGGGCAGCCACGACACTTGGTAACGTGAGAAGGCGTCGAGACCCGGGACCACCTGCCCCAGGATTCGGCGTATCCGACCTTGCTGCTGTTCGGCCGCGGCCATATTCGGTCTCTGGGCCTTGTATCAAGGTGTAAGGCCGTGGAAGAAGAGAAGAAGGTCAACGGAGCCTATATTGAGGTGTACTCAACTGGTTGCGCCGGACCCTTTCCCAGCCTGCTCGTTCTCCAGACCTTTCTTCACGATCTCCTCATACAGGTTGAGAACGCGCGCATAGAGGGTCTGAAACTCGGGTGCCCTGTCCACACGAAACTTGACACTTTGGGCGACCCTTAGCTCCTCCTCGAGGAAATCGATGTCATGCTTGTCCAACTTTGCGCCTTGGTCCACTCTCGCCTTGATGTCGAGCGCGCGGGGCAATATCCACTTCTCGAAGCGCTCGATTAGCACCGCGGCAATCCCTTCGTCCTCCGGTTTTGATGCGTCGATCATCGTGCTCTCCCATTGTGCAGTTTGCTCTTCTAGCTAAGTGTAGAACCCCAAGTAGACCACGCAACTGGTTCCATGGGGCGTGCTTTCTCCAGCTCGCAGAAAAACATGGGACTGCCGCTGGGTCTTCAATTCATGCAAATGCTGCAGACCATCGTCGCTGAGAATCACGTTGCAATCGTGATTTGCGAGCAGTGCGCGTGCCGCAGCGACCCGATCCGGCGCGACAATCATGGGGCAAGAAGTGGCGCCTGCCAGTAGCACAGGTTCATCGTCGACCAATATGAGATCACATTCGGTTGTCACCGGTTGTGGCCCCTGCCCCGCCTGGCCGGCGTCACCCGCGCGCGGTGTTGGCTGTTCGGTGTAACACCCTGTGGAATCGCGTCAGGTTGACTCTTGGCTTCGGCACCAGGATCGCCAATCTTGCACTGAAGTCCAGCGGCTCAAAGATGACCGGGGTGGTCCCGTCGCGGCAAGGGGTCTTCAACTGCCAACGGATGTTGCCATTCGGACTGAGCGACAGCCACTTTTCAGATACCGCCGGGCAGCTGATGTAGCAGCACAGCCGTTCCAGCTTCTTACGTTCATCCGCACGCGCCGCCACGCCGGCATGCAGTGAAGGCCCGGCCACCTTGCCCACCCCATCATCGAACGGCTCGACCCGCATCGGCAGCGTCTGCATTGTAACGACCTTGCGCCCCTGCTGCGGCCCGACAGCAATGCGGTAGGTGGTGGGGATGCCCGAGCAGTTGATTCAGTGGGCCATCGTCCACAGCATCCAAAGCCAGATAGCTGGTCTCGGCGTCTCGCTCCAGCAGCCCTTGGCGTTCCAGAAAGCGGCCGACATGGCGGGCGATGTGGTGTGTACGCCAGTTGTATGAACTCCTGGCTGGTCGGCGCTTTGACTCAGTGGAACCGTGCTGTCCCACCGGCGACATCGGCATACACGCCATCAAGGCACAGCATGTGGAAATGGATGATTATCGTACGTGATATTTTTGCGCCATTGGCCCGCTGCACGCCTGCATTTTTCACGTACGGTAACTTTATCATTGCCGCCGACCAATCCAGCCATAGCATTAAGGCGCGGTGATATCTTCGCTTCACCTTGATCAGCGCCTCGTCGATTTTCTCATCGACAGCCTCGCTGAGAGAAGCATAGAAAGCGAATAACGGGTTGCTTGCGTGTGCAAATCAATGCCGGCCAATGCCAGATGCAAACGCACATCAGTCATGAATTATGAGGGTTTATATGTGATCACATGCTTTAAGGTACCAGCACACGATCATAGGGCGCCAGGCACACCTTGCCCAGTCGATATGCTGCCGACACCGGTGAACGGACATCAACGCACTGTAGCGAGGCCACAGCCTAGCATCGTGGGTGACCAGGGCAGCAGCCGGCGGCGAAACCCGCCGCCGGTGCTGTCGACAGATCAACTTTTTACGTAACGGGCAATATCTGCCAGCGTGAAGTCTTCAGCGGTCTTGTCCGGGCGGCCGGACTCCTCCCAGATGCACGGATCGGGTTGCCAGCCCTTGACCGCCAAAAATGAACGACAGTGCACGAGCATGGTCGAAAACACCTCCATCAGCACCGCCGAACCGACCCGCCCCAGATGTTTGCCACCTTTGGCGGTACCCTCGAGCAGGATGTAAAGAAATAATGGCGTGTGTTTTTCCAGCTTCTCGCGAGTTGCCTTGGGCAGGCAGTGCCAACCCTTGATCTTGTCGAATGCCAACGGGTAATTCGGGTCGATAAGCTTTTTGTCATACCCTTTATCGACCAGACCTTGTGCAAGCCGCTGCCCGCTCGGCAAACCCAGAACATAGCTACGCAACAGATTGCGGAATGCGAGGGAACGATCATTGGCCCCGGCACCGCGCCCGACCACCGGGTCCGGCATATGGATAAGCTCATCGGCGATCAGATGATCTATGGCCTTGGATTTCACATACTCGTGGCATTTCTCAACATCCAACAGGAACCGCCAGTCGACGACAAGCTTGGTCGGCAATGGTGAAAACCCCAGGGTACCGAAACGCTCGTCGAACAACTCGATCACAGGATGGTCGGTATTCACCGGATACTGGCTACGCACCATGGTATGACCAAAACGATACGCCCCAACAGCGAACTCCACCGGCATACAGATCCGACCGCATTTGTCTTTCGGCGGACACAGCGGGTACTTGCCCGCCGCCAGCTTGCTTTTCGCGAAGGCAAACAGCTTCGGGTCACAGACACGCCTGAGAAAATCGTTCAGCACCAGCCACTGATAATGGAAACGACAATCCTCCTGTGCATCCTCGAAGCTGCGCCCGACGATACGCCGATTGTGCAGACGGAGAAACATAAGCTGCAATTGCGAAACGAAAAGGTTTTCGTCGTTACGCGGATCCCCGATCATGGCACGGCCGTCACGGTTACGCGGCACATCATTCTGATTCTCGGGGTTCCCGATCAGCATGCGTCCGGGCTGGCTCTGGTCATACATGAACGGATTCGCATCCGGTCCGAGACCGTACACGCAATCCAGATCCAGCGAGGCGGTGCGCAGATTGGGTCTATTGGCGATATCTTTATTGTCCAGCTGTTCGCCGTGGAGCTTGCTGGTCGTGTCGAGGGTTATGTCGTGATCGATGAACTGCGCGAAGAATGTATAGCCGGCCGGTATTCCACTGTCTTCGGAACTGCCGTCAGCGTCATGCATTATGCCGCCGGGGCCGCCGAGCAGAGCCGCGATCTCCTCGGCCTCGCACTGGTTCTTGATGCCGCAATCGTCCGCCCAGGCGGGCAGGTCAGGAATCAATTTGCAGAAGGTGCCGAATCGTACGTGGCTGCAGCCACGCGCCTTGGTCATGCCATGAGGGGAAATAGTGGTCATATGCTCCTTGCCTCCAGATGTGGTGTTATGTCCTGCCACCGAAGGCGTGGAGAAAATACCCGACTCGTCCTTGGTGGGTACGCATATCTTAATCAGCGCAGCCGATGACCACCAGCCAGAATCACGCACTGACGAGTAGGTAATATCCGATACCAGCTGTCGGCATTGAGCCGAAAACGACAGGACAAGAGATGTGCGCCGCTTGAATGAGGGTGAATAACGGCGAAGAATAGAAAAAATAAAAGCCTTTTTCCCCGCCCGTCAACCTATGATTTGCCTCGTCACCATGCGGCCACGCCGCCCGGTCAGCCTGCTTACCGCCTCGAAACCAGCCTGCATCGCGCGGCGATCCGCGAAAATCCACCCGCGCCGTCGCCTTCGCCCTGCCTGTTCTGTGCGTTGGGCAAGCCGGCTTCCCGCCGCGCTGCGCGGCGTAGTATCTTGAATCCATCCATTGGTTTTTGACGTCAGTTGAACAATGCCGCTTGTTCGCTGCCCTATGGCGCCCGGCTCTCGGGTAACGCGGAGACCTCGTGGGGTTCGGCTTTCTTTTTCAGGTGGTCGAGGTTCTTCTGAATCACCACCGGATCCTCGATGCAGGCGACGATCCTGACTGCCCCGCCGCAGAGGCCTTGCAGGTCTCAATGTCGATATTGAATACGCGCTTTAAGCGTTGCGCCCACGTCATGGATGCGCGCCGTTCAGCGGACGTTGGTGGTCCGCTCCCTGCTGACCGCACGATTATCACTGAGAACGAACTGGCGTTAGCCATACGGGACGGCTTCCCGGTGACTGAGGGGCACACACTGGTTATTCCCAAACGGCATGTGGTGAGTTACTTTGAACTAGGGCAGCCCATGGTGAATGCCATTAGCTGTCTGCTGGGGAAGCTTCGGGACTCTATACGGACAGACGATACCTCAGTGACCGGCTTCAACGTTGGGATCAACGATGGTCCCGATGCGAGGCAGACGATCTTCCACGTTCATGTGCATCTCATGCCGAGACGGAAGGGAGACGTGGAGAGTCCTAGATGTGGAGTGAGGAACACGATTCCCGGGAAGGGGGTGCTGACACAGCATCGTTGGAAATATCGTATTAATGAAAGATCTAAAATGAATCAGGTAGATCAGCAATTGTCGAAAGACAATACCAGATGCATGTTGTTTAATGTAGGGATAGATACATGGACAAAAGAGGAATTGTAATTGCTCAACGTCATATAACTGCGAATGGTGCAACACGCCTTCTTCAATTGTCTGGCCTAGAATTGAGAAAATATCTATTTTTTTGGGATGTAATCGACTACCCATATTGTCCCGTACTCTCCGAAAAAACCATCGATAATCTTGACCTTCAATTCCTAGAGTCAGCGAATGTCCTACAAAGGACCGAGCTCAAAGATTTTAATATAAATATTACACCCCAGCCCGGAGAGGAAACCATAGAAGATCTCCCTACTTCTACCGTTACATACACACCAAACGAAATGGTTATAAGTATGCGCTTGCCAATTGAGGTTTCATTAAAGGCTCAAATGAATGCCTATAAGATAAATGATAAATTAGAACCTGGACATTGGACAATGGCGCAGCTTACGACTGAGCCCCGCCTGTACATGCAAGAAGCAGTTACCAGACCTGGGATAGAATTTGAACTTTACAACATACTGCCTATACCTGAGCATGATGTCCCACTTAATGAGATTCTTGAGTTTAAAGAAAGACGCAGTGACGAGCTAATCGAACTCCGCTGTTACCTAGATGATATTTACCAAAAGATCGTATCATCCGCGGACCTGCCAAGATCAAAAATTACCGAGATCACCAAGCTTGAAAAATCATTAAGAGATCTAGACAGTGTTTTAGAAGCAGATGGAATAAATAGAACAAGCACCTCACTTCGATCATTTATTGCTGGAGATTTTGGAAGCATTTTCAGCGCAGCAACTGGTACGGCTGTATTATCTTCCTTTGTTGAGATGACGCCTTTAATGCATGGCGTCGTTAATGTTGGTTTATATTTAGCTGCAAAAAAACTTATATCACCTCGCAAACAACACAAGGGGCATCCATATTTATACTTATCATCGGCTAGAGATAATATTTGATGGCCAATGTCCGATTCTTGAAGAACTCAGTCTGTGATGCCGACCAGTACCAGTCTTTGCCTGCCAGTACCGGCTACTCCCACTCGATCGTCCCCGGCGGTTTGCCGGTGATGTCGTAGACCACGCGGGCGATGCGCGGGATTTCGTTGATGATGCGCCGCGAGCAGTTATCGAGGAATTCGTAAGGGAGATGCGCCCAGCGCGCGGTCATGAAGTCGATGGTCTCGACGGCGCGCAGCGCGACGACATAATCATAACGCCGGCCGTCACCGGTCACGCCCACGGATTTCACCGGCAGGAACACGGTGAAGGCCTGTGAGACTTTGTCATACAGATCGTGCTTGCGCAGTTCTTCGATGAAGATGTGGTCGGCCAAGCGCAAGGTGTCGGCGTATTCTTTTTTCACCGCACCGAGGATACGCACACCCAGGCCTGGGCCCGGGAAGGGATGACGGTAGACCATGTCATAGGGCAGGCCGGCCTCAACACCCAGCCTGCGTACTTCGTCCTTGAACAACTCGCGCAGGGGTTCCAGCAGCTTGAGCTGCATATGTTCGGGCAAGCCACCGACGTTGTGGTGCGACTTGATCAAATGCGCCTTGCCGGTCTTGGCGCCCGCGGATTCGATCACGTCGGGATAGATGGTGCCCTGCGCCAGCCACTTCGCGTTCTTGAGTTTGGCGGCCTCTTCCTCGAACACTTCGATGAACAGATTGCCGATGGCCTTGCGCTTGCGCTCGGGATCGTCGACGCCGTCGAGCACTTTAAGAAAACGCGCCTCGGCATCGACCCGGATCACCTGCACACCCATGTGTTCGGCGAAGGTCGCCATGACCTGATCGCCTTCCTTGTGACGCAGCAAACCATTATCGACAAACACGCAGGTCAGCTGATCACCGATGGCACGGTGCAGCAATGCCGCAACCACCGAGGAATCGACGCCGCCGGACAGCCCCAACAAAACCTCATCCTTACCCACCTGAGTGCGAATAGCCTTGATACTGTCTTCAATAATGTTACCCGCCGTCCAGAGCGCGTCGCAGCCGCAAATCTCGCGGATGAAGCGCGTGAGGATACGTCCGCCCTGGCGGGTATGCGTGACTTCGGGATGGAACTGCACGCCGTAGTAATGTCGACTGTCATCGGCCATTGCGGCGATCGGTGCGCTGTCGGTGCTGGCCATCAGCTTGAAACCGGTCGGCAAGTCAACCACGCGGTCACCGTGACTCATCCATACATCCAGCAGTCCGAAACCTTCGTCGCTGGTGTGATCTTCGATGTCTTTCAGCAGCTGGGTATGGCCACGCGCACGCACCTGCGCATAACCGTATTCGTGATGATCGGAAGACTCGACCTTGCCGCCCAGCTGCTGCGCCATGGTCTGCATGCCGTAGCAGATGCCAAACACCGGTACACCCAAATCAAACACCAGCATCGGCGCGCGCGGAGTATGTTCCGCCGTAACCGTTTCCGGCCCCCCCGAGAGGATGATGCCCTTGGGCTTGAAGATACGCAGATCCTGTTCATCCATGTCATAGGGATGAATCTCGCAGTACACACCGATCTCGCGCACGCGGCGGGCGATCAGCTGGGTGTATTGCGATCCGAAATCGAGGATCAGGATGCGGTGGGCATGGATATCGTTTGACAAGGTTCAAGGCTCTAGGTGCTAGGGAACGTAAAGTGACTAGGTGACAAGGTAAGGAGAGGGTTTTCCCCTCGCGCCTAGTACCTCGTCCCTCGCCCCTTAAACTCGATAATTCGGTGCTTCCTTGGTGATCTGTACGTCATGCACATGGCTCTCCGCCATGCCGGCGCTGGTCACGCGCACGAACTTCGGCTTGGTGCGCATTTCTTCGATGGTCTGGCAACCGGTGTAACCCATGCTGGAGCGCAACCCGCCGAGCAGTTGATGGATCACCGAGGCCAGTGGGCCTTTGTATGGCACACGGCCTTCGATACCTTCCGGTACCAGTTTCTCTGCAGAATTTCCTTCCTGGAAATAGCGATCCGATGAGCCCTGCTGGCCCGACATTGCACCGAGCGAACCCATGCCACGATAGGATTTGTAGGAACGTCCCTGGAACAGTTCGACCTCACCCGGTGCCTCTTCGGTGCCGGCAAACATGCTGCCGACCATGATCGAATGCGCACCCGCGGCAATCGCCTTGGCCATATCGCCGGAGTAACGGATACCGCCGTCCGCGATCAATGGCACACCACTCTTCTTGAGCACTGCGGCGACATTGGCCACCGCGCTGATTTGCGGCACACCGACACCGGCGACAATACGCGTAGTGCAGATCGAGCCCGGACCAATGCCGACCTTCACACCATCCGCACCGGCCTTCACCAGCGCCAAGGCAGCCTCGGCCGTGGCGATATTACCGCCGATAACCTGCACCTCGGGAAAATGCTTTTTCACCCAGGTGACGCGATCCAACACACCCTTGGAATGACCATGCGCGGTATCGACCACGATCACGTCCACGCCGGCGGCAACCAGTGCCGCAATACGTGCATCCGTGCCGGCACCGACACCGACCGCCGCACCAACACGCAGGCTACCCAGCGAGTCCTTGCAGGCATTGGGTTTGTCGGTGGCCTTCTGAATATCTTTGACGGTGATCAGGCCGCGCAGCTGGAAGTTCTTGTCGACCACCAGCACCTTCTCAATGCGATGTGAGTGCAGCAGGCGCACGACTTCATCTTTCTCGGCACCTTCATTCACTGTCACCAGACGATCTTTCGGTGTCATCACCTCCGATACCGGCGAGTCGAAACGCGATTCGAAACGCAGATCGCGGTTAGTGACAATACCAACCAACTCACTACCGTCGACCACCGGTACGCCGGAGATGTTGTGCGCACGGGTAAGATCCAGTACTTCGCGGATACTGGTGGTGGGGGTCACCGTGAACGGATCCTTGATGACGCCGCTCTCGAACTTCTTAACGATCCGCACCTGCTCGGCCTGCATCTCACCGGTCATGTTCTTGTGGATGATGCCGATGCCACCTTCCTGCGCCAAGGCGATGGCCAGCCGCGCCTCGGACACGGTGTCCATGGCCGCCGCCAGGAGCGGGATATTCATATGGATATCCCGGGTCAGTTGGGTCCGGAGTTCGACATCCTTGGGCAGAACGGCCGAGTAATCAGGCAGGAGGAGAACGTCATCAAAGGTGAGGGCTTCTTCGGCAATGCGCAGCATAGGTGGGGGGTCCGTACCTAAAGTCTTGAAGTGAGGCGCGCAATTATAGGTTTTGGCAGGCCCCGGGTAAACCGGAGAGTCTGCCAGACTATCCAGTTTCACCTACTACAGGCCTCAAACCCCCGCTCTCCCGTGGGAGAGTGTTGGTGCGCGGGGTTCAACATCAACAATATTGCAGGAATATTGACTCTCTCATCCTACGGGCTAGTGTGCAGAATTGTCGGACGCGGCCTTCGGCCTGAATCCGACCTACGAGTCTACGCGAGCCAGACGTAGGTCGGATTCAGCGGCTTTAGCCGCGCACCCGACAATCCAGCAAACGTAGCCCGGATGAAATCCGGGGCCGGTTTCAGGCCTCCCTGTGTGCATTCGGACTACCAAGTAAAGACCCTCGCACCCGAGGCCACAGAGGGCACGGAGTTTTAGCCATGATTGTCTCCGCGTGTTGCGTGGCCTCGGGTGTGGATATGCGCTGTATGGCGGGTTGATAAACCCTTTTCACACCAAAGACCGCAAAGAGCACGAAGATTACATATTCAAAAACCTTCGCGCGCTTTGCGGTCTTTGGTGTGAATTCATAAATCACCGCTCTCTTGCAACCGCACAGAATGTGTATGGGTAGGGCGATTCCACGTTAAGATGCTGGCATGTCGAATCCCAGCTGCGATGACCGTGATATCTTCAGCGTCGGCCGCCTCAACGCCGAGGCCCGCGCCCTGCTGGAGGGCGCTTTTCCGCTAGTCTGGGTACAGGGCGAGCTGTCCAATGTCTCGCGCCCCTCCTCCGGTCACCTGTATTTCACCCTCAAGGATGCCAGCGCCCAGGTCCGCTGCGCCATGTTCCGCGGCAACAACC
>JBGSOE010000411.1:0-15538 GCA_041739295.1 Thiohalobacterales bacterium
GAGCATATCTATGTCATGCCAGCATGTAATGCTCAATAGTAATGCCCGATAATTCGCTATTCCAAGCGAAGTCTACGAACGCGCCGCGGCTTCCAAAGACTCCCAACGGGCATAAGTCGTCTGCAATTCTGCTTGCAGAGAACTGAGCTGCGTTTGTGTCTTTGCCATCGCAGTGTTGTCTTGCCGATAGAAGGCTGGATCGGCCATTTGCAGTTGCAACTCACTCAGCGTCTGTTCCAGCGTTTCGATGCGTGCAGGCAGTTGCTCCAGTTCGCGCTGTTCCTTGAAGTTCAATTTACGCGCGGGCTGCGTGGGCTTGGCAGTTGCGGCGGCGGTTGCAGGTGCAAGATTTTTGGTAGCGGTAGGGCGCGTTGCCGTGCCTGTGGGGCGCTGGCGCAGCCAGTCGTCATAACCACCGACATATTCGCCAATCCGACCATCACCTTCGAAGACCAGCGTACTGGTAACCAGGTTGTTGAGGAAGGCGCGATCATGACTGACCAATAACAATGTGCCCTGATATTCCAGCAAACGTTCTTCCAGCAGGTCGAGCGTTTCCATATCGAGATCGTTGGTCGGCTCATCCAACACCAGGACATTGAAGCTTTTCGTGAACAGGCGTGCCAGCAGCAAACGATTGCGCTCGCCGCCTGACAATGTGCCGGCCGGCTGTCGGGCACGATCCGGGGCGAACAGGAAATCCTGCAGATAGGAAATGACGTGGCGATCCTGGCCGTTGATGCTGACCTTGTCGCGCCCCTGCGCAATGTTGTCCTGCACGCTTTTGGTGGAATCGATTTCGCTGCGTTGCTGATCGAAGTAGGCGACCTCGATTTTGGTGCCCAGGCGAACCTTTCCCTGCTGCGGCGTGAGTTGTCCGAGCAGCAGGCGCAATAAGGTCGTCTTGCCGACGCCGTTGGGACCAATGATGCCGATTTTGTCGCCGCGCATGAGCGTGGTGGAAAAATCCCGGACGATGACTTTGTCGTCCCAGGCGTAACTGATGTTCTCGACCTCTGCGACCAGTTGACCGGAACGCTCGGCCTCTTGAATCTGCATGCGCGCGGCACCTTCACGTTCCCGGCGCTGGGAGCGTTCCTCACGCAGCGCCTTTAAGGCGCGTACCCGACCTTCGTTGCGGGTGCGGCGTGCCTTGATACCTTGGCGTATCCAGGTCTCTTCCTGCGACAGCTTTTTATCGAACAGTGCGTTTTGTTGCGCCTCGGCCTCCAGTGCCGCCTGCTTGCGTTCCAGATAGCTGGCGTAGTCGCAATCCCAGCTGCTGAGGCGACCGCGATCGAGTTCAATGATGCGCGTGGCCAGGCGTTGCAGGAAGGCGCGGTCATGGGTGATGAACAACAGGCAGCCGTTGTAGCTCAACAGAAATTCTTCCAACCAATTGATCGAGGCCAGATCCAGATGATTGGTGGGCTCATCGAGCAGCAGGAGTTCGGGGTCGGTCACCAGCGCGCGCGCGAGTAATACGCGGCGCTTGAGTCCACCGGACAGGCTGGCGAAATCCAGATCGGGGTCGAGTTGCAGACGTGAGATGACCGCTTCGACACGTTGTTCCCACTGCCAGCCGTCGCGACTTTCCAATTCGTGCTGGGCCCTTTCGAGTTCGTTCAGGGCGGCTTCGCTGGAATCCTCGTCAAGCGCGTGGACGGCAGCGTGATAGCGGGAGAGCACGGGCGCCATGTCGCCGAGTCCGCCGGCCACTACATCGAACAGGCTGCCGCTGATCTCGACGGGGACTTCCTGGGTCAGTCGCGCGCAGCGCAAGCCCTGGCGACGGTCGATAGTTCCGCCGTCCGCGGCGATTTCACCGGCAATCAGCTTCATCAGACTGGATTTGCCCGTGCCATTGCGCCCAATCAGGCAGACCCGTTCGCCAGGCTCGAGGGTCAACTCGGCGCCGTCAAGGAGCGGATGTCCACCGAAGTCGAGCAGGATGTTGCGCAGGCTGATGAGGGGCATGTACGGGAGGTCTCAAGGTGAAGCGTTTCAGGGGCGGCGATTATGCCAGTTTTAGGTTAGCTTGGAGATGCCGGGTTTATCCACAAAACCTGTGCATAACTTTGTGGATTATTTGGGATCAACTAGGGTATTACCGTGCTATATCAGGTTTGCTGTTAATGTGGCTAATTTTTGACCATATAAATATGTATATTTTATTCAATAAGTTAAATTATTTTATCGGCAATGTGTATAAGTCCCGGCGCTGTCATTGGGTGGTCATATTTTTGACATTCTGCTGTGTATAAGAATATCCGACGGTGATAGCTCGGATGATTTATTGAGGCACAATAAGATCTGATACTTAGCCCATGCAATTCAGGTTGAGTGGCTGCACTGCATGGCAACGCGTCCACAAAGGCGTCGGTCCGGGCTACAGGGTTGGTCGGTATGCCCTGTTAACGTGCGCCCGGGTTACCGGGGCTCGATATTGCTGTGGAAAAAAATAGTGGGCCCGCTCGGACTCGAACCGAGGACCAAGGGATTATGAGTCCCGTGCTCTAACCAACTGAGCTACAGGCCCGCAGGGGCGAGAGTATAAAGAGGTCAGGGAGTGCCGTCACCCGCCAGTGTGTGGCTGGCGGGTAAAAGTATGACGGTTGATCAGTTGCTTTCGATTTCCAGGAAACTGCGCAGCGTTTCCGAACGCGACGGATGACGCAACTTGCGCAGTGCCTTGGCCTCGATCTGGCGAATACGCTCGCGGGTGACATCGAACTGCTTGCCGACTTCTTCCAGGGTGTGGTCGGTGTTCATGTCGATACCGAAGCGCATGCGCAGCACCTTGGCCTCGCGCGGGGTAAGACCGGCCAGCACCATCTGGGTGGCTTCGCGCAGACCCTCGACAGCGGCGGCATCCACCGGCGACATGATGCTCTGGTCTTCGATGAAATCACCCAAGTGCGAATCTTCGTCATCGCCAATCGGCGTTTCCATGGAAATCGGCTCTTTGGCGATCTTCAGCACCTTGCGCACCTTGTCTTCGGGCATGACCATGCGTTCGGCCAGTTCCTCGGGGGTCGGCTCGCGGCCCATCTCTTGAAGCATCTGCCGTGAAATGCGATTCAGCTTGTTGATGGTTTCGATCATGTGCACTGGGATACGGATGGTGCGCGCCTGATCGGCAATCGACCGCGTGATCGCCTGGCGAATCCACCAAGTGGCATAGGTCGAGAATTTGTAGCCGCGACGGTATTCGAACTTGTCGACCGCCTTCATCAGGCCAATGTTGCCTTCCTGGATCAGATCCAGGAACTGCAGGCCGCGGTTGGTGTATTTTTTCGCGATGGAAATCACCAGGCGCAGGTTGGCCTCGACCATTTCCTTCTTGGCGCGGCGGGCTTTGGCCTCTCCGATCGACATGCGACGGTTGATATCCTTGATGTCGCTGATGGCCTGGCCGGTTTCCTGCTCAATGGATATCAGGCGATTCTGCGCGCGGCGGATATCGTCGCGGAACAGTTCCAGCTCGGCCGCATATTTGGGTCCGGCTTTGATCTGCGTGTCCAGCCATTGCAAGTTGGTTTCATTGTCCGGAAAGGAGGTAATGAAATCCTTGCGCGGCATCTGGGCGCGATTGACGCAGATATCCATGATCACACGTTCGTGACTACGGATGCGCTCGACCATGCTGCGCAGACCAGTAGTCATTTCATCAACAATGCGCGGTACCAACTTGCACTGCATGAACAGTTCGCTCAACGCGACGCGGTGTTTATCGGCCTGCTTGGCGGATTTGGTGCCCATGCATTTTTCGTACAGATCGGCAATTTCAGCGAAGCGGGCGCGCACTTCCTCCGGATCCGGTCCGGTATCCATGACGCTGGTTTCGGAATCACTGTCATCGTCGTCATCGTCGTCGTTTCCGGCGGCGCGGGTGGTGGAGGTGGCATCATCGTCAACATCGAGATTGATTTCGACGGGAGGCGGAATGACGTCGTCATCGGCATTCGGATCGATGAAGCCATTGAGCAGGTCGGATAGGCGTGAATCGCCAGCCTCGACCTTCTTATATTCATTAAGGAGCAGCGAAATAGAATCAGGATAGCTGGACAGTGCGGAGAGGACCTGACGCAGGCCGTCTTCGATACGCTTGGCGATGACGATTTCGCCTTCCCGCGTGAGCAACTCCACTGTACCCATTTCACGCATATACATGCGGACCGGGTCGGTGGTGCGGCCGAATTCACTGTCGACGGTCGCGAGGGCGGCGGCGGCCTCTTCGGCGGCATCTTCGTCAGGGACGGCGGCACTATTAAGCAGTAGGGTGTCTGCGTCCGGGGTCTCTTCGTGGACGGAGATTCCCATATCATTGATCATGTTGATGATATCTTCGATCTGTTCCGGATCGACGATTTCGTCAGGCAGATGATCATTGACCTCGGCGTAAGTCAGGAAACCCTGCTCCTTGCCTTTGGCAATCAACAACTTTAATTGAGACTGCTGCTCTTGATTCATGTTTATTCGCTAATTTAAGTGGCAGATCCCACAGCTCATACGGCTGAGGTCGACGCAAAATCAAACCTCCAGTGTAGTGGAGGAGGTAGCATATTACCAGCCGCTAATGGATCCATTTTCCTATCCACTGGACGTCCAAGGCTCAGTGCGGGCGCTCCGCTGGTCTGAGTAGGGCTTGGAACTCCTGTTTCTCGGCAGCGGTCAGCTCGCTGGGTTGCTTTCGGGACAATTCCGCAAACCGGGCCTCGCGGCGCTGATCGACCGGCTTTGCCAGTAGATGGCTGATACCATCCAGAAATTCCTTTTCCAGATCGCCTACCAGTTTATGCGATGGTTCGGCGGCCAGTTTCGCCAAATGCCGACCGGTATCCGTTCCATGCCAGTGCTCAATCACCGCGCCGGTATGTATGTGGGGGCGCTCCTTTAGAAAATCAATTAGTTCTACCAATAGTGGTGCGCCTTGCAGGTGGACCTCCGCGAGCTGTGCCGGTGTATCGACCAGGCTGGCCAACCGAGGTTCCTGTAGCAGCATGGAAATCAGGCGTCGCAGCGGGCTGATGGCATTGTTGCCGCGCGCCATCCGCGGTGGTGCTGTCATGGACTGCTCCTGGATGGGTTGTCCGTGCAAGTCCGCCAAGGCGTTGCGGGGCAATTTCGCAAGCTCTTCCAGGCGGTCCACCATCATGCGATGAAATACGCCTGCTGGCAGTTGGGCCAGCATAGGTTTGGCCAATTCAACCAAGCGCGAGCGTCCATCCATGCTGCTTGTATCGACTTTCTGCCCTAGCTCTTCAAAAAGAAATGTCGAAAGTGGGACCGATTCGGCGATTCGTTTCTGAAAGGCGTCCTTACCTTCCTTGCGGACCAGGCTGTCCGGATCTTCGCCTTGCGGCAAAAATAGGAAGCGTGCCTGACGCCCATCTTTAAGGACCGGGAGGGTATTCTCCAGCGCGCGCCATCCGGCGGCCTGACCTGCGCGATCACCGTCAAAGCAGAACGTTACCTCCGGGACCACGCGATACAACTGCTCCAGATGTTCGCGGGTGGTGGCCGTACCCAGCGTGGCGACCACATTGTTAATGCCGAATTGGGCAAGCGCCACGACATCCATATAACCTTCGACGACCAGCAGGCGTTCCAGTTTGCGCTCGCGTTTACGCGCCTCGAACAGGCCGTAAAGCTCGCGGCCTTTGTGGAACACAGGTGTTTCCGGTGAGTTCAGGTATTTGGGTGTGTCATCGCCGAGAACACGCCCACCGAAGCCGATCACGCGACCGCGTCGGTCATGGATCGGAAACATGATGCGGTCACGGAATCTGTCGTAGAGTCCGCCGCCGTCTTTTTTGATCAGCAGGCCGGCGCGTTCCATCAGCGTTTGTTGCTGCGCATCCTGGCCTAGGGCTTTTAAGAGGTTATCCCAGCCGGGTGGCGCATAGCCAAGGCCGAATGACTGGGCGATTTCACCGCTCAGGCCGCGGCCCTTGAGGTAATTCACGGCGCGCGCCGCGTCCGGGTGCTGGCGCAACTGTTGACGGAAATAATGCGCGGCCTGGGTCAGCAGGTCATAGAGCGGGCCGGTGGAATCCTCACGTTCGTAAGTGCCGCCGGTGCCTTCTTCGCGCGGCACCTCCAGTCCTGCCGAACGCGCCAGATCTTCGATCGCATCGACAAAATCCAGGTGTTCATAGTCCATCAGGAAACCGAGCGCGGTACCGTGCGCGCCGCAGCCGAAACAGTAATAGAACTGCTTGGTAGGACTGACCGTAAACGAAGGGGTCTTTTCGGTATGGAACGGACAGCAGGCCTGGTATTCCCGGCCGGCCTTTTTGAGCGGGACGCGACTGTCGATCACCTCGACAATGTCGACGCGCTGCATCAGGTCATCTATGAAGTGTTGGGGTATGCGACCGGCCATGGAGAAATAGTATTGCGATTATGCGGGATGGCATAGCCACGAAATCCACGAAACCCACGAAAGACGAGAAACGGCATTTCCCCATCAGCTGTGTTTGCGGGTTTCGTGGATTTCGTGGCAAAAAATTCACCAGGCTGGAAGTAAGCCCGGCGCGCGGCTTCAGCTGCTCAGCTGGGCCTTGATCTGGCCACTGACGGCCGTCATGTCGGCGCGGCCTTGCAGCTGTGGCTTGAGGATGCCCATCACCTTGCCCATGTCTTTGATGCCGCTGGCACCGGTTTGGGCGATGGCGGCAGCGATCAGTGTATCGACCTCTGCCGAACTGAGCTGCTGGGGAAGATAATCCTGAACAATCCCGATCTCGTAGCTTTCCTGATCAGCCAGATCAGCACGGCCTGCCTTTTCGTACATGCCCAGCGACTCGCGCCGCTGTTTGAGCATTTTATCCAGCACGACCAGGATCTGGGTGTCGTCGAGCTCAATGCGCTCGTCGACTTCGCGTTGTTTAATCGCGGCCAGGATCAGGCGGATCACGCCCAGGCGCGGCTTGTCGCCACTCCGCATGGCGGCCTTCATATCCTCTTGGATACGTGCCTTAAGTGACATGCGATACGCCCCGGAAGTGTCGAACAGTTGAGTGTCGGGCAGCTGAGTGACAATCAGTACATGCGGGTGCGACGGGTGACGTCGCGCGAAACCTTCTTCAGGTGGCGCTTAACCGCGGCGGCAGCTTTACGCTTACGCTCTTGGGTCGGCTTTTCATAGAACTCGCGGCGGCGAACCTCGGAGAGGATGCCGGCTTTTTCACAGGAACGTTTGAAGCGGCGCAGAGCGACTTCGAACGGTTCGTTCTCACGTACACGAACGCTGGGCATGAAATCTATTACCTCAATTCTGACTTGTCATCCCGGGGCCGCAATCGCACGCGATTACACCCAAGGGCCTAAAGGGGGTCGAATTCTAATCCCTCAGCCGGCCGAAAGCAAAATCCTGCTTGTGCCGGCTTGCCGGGGCCGTGGACAATAGCCGGATGTTGGTCCTTGGTATTGAAACTTCCTGTGACGAAACCGGTGTTGCGCTGTACGACGGCGCACGCGGCTTGGTAGGCCACGCCCTCTACAGTCAGGTCGAGGTACATGCACCCTACGGTGGCGTGGTGCCCGAGCTGGCATCGCGTGATCATGTACGTAAGTTGTTGCCCTTGTTGGAAGAAGTGTTCGACCAGGCGAGTGTTGACCGAGCCGATTTGAACGGTGTGGCGTTCACGGCCGGGCCAGGGCTGATCGGTGCGCTGCTGGTTGGCGCCTCGTTCGGACGCAGTCTGGCCTGGTCGTTGGGTGTGCCGGCGGTGGCGGTACATCATATGGAAGGGCATCTGCTTGCACCGATGCTGGAAGAGCCGGCCCCGGCCTTTCCCTTTGTCGCCTTGTTGGTATCGGGCGGGCATACCTTACTCGTGCAGGTAGAGGGTGTCGGTGCCTATCAGTTGCTTGGGGAATCCGTCGACGATGCCGCCGGCGAGGCCTTCGACAAAACTGCCAAACTCCTTGGTCTGCCCTACCCGGGAGGTCCGGAACTGGCGCGTCTTGCGCAGCAGGGCGATCCGACCCGCTATCGCTTCCCGCGGCCAATGACGGATCGTCCCGGTTTGGATTTCAGTTTCAGCGGGCTGAAGACTTTCGCAATGACCACATTGCGTGATGCGGATACCGAACCTCAGACCCGCGCCGACATCGCCCGCGCCTTCGAAGATGCCGTGGTCGATACGTTGGCCATCAAATGCAAACGTGCATTGGAACAGACAGGATTGAATCGCTTGGTCGTTGCGGGTGGTGTTGGTGCGAACCGGTCACTGCGCGCACGTTTGCAGACCTTGCTCGACGAGCGTAACGGGCAGGTGTTCTATCCGCGACCGGAATTTTGTACCGACAACGGTGCGATGATTGCCTACGCCGGCTTCCGGCGCTTGCAGGCAGGGCGTCACGAGCCGCTTGCGATCTAGGCGCGGGCGCGCTGGTTGCTGACGGATCTGGAAGCGCTTTAGGAATTCGTCATTCCGGCGAATGCCGGAATCCATAGTATTTAAGGCCCTGGATCCTGGCATTCGCCAGGATGACGTATGAAATATTAAGCCGTTGTGGCCTGCTATCTATTTATCGCCAATACGGCCTTCCGCGCCCGAAAGCAGATTGCGGATATTGGAGCGATGCCGCCAGTACAACAGAATACTCATTACAACCGCGGCGGCGATGACTGTGGGTTCGGGCCGCAGCCACCACATATAGAAAGGCGCCGCGGCCGCCGCGATTAACGCGGCCAATGAGGAATAACGGAACAGCGCAGCCATCGCCAGCCAGGTTGCAATGACTAACAGTCCCACACTCCATTGCAGGCCGAGCAGCGCGCCCAGTGCGGTAGCCACGCCTTTGCCGCCCTTGAAACCAAAAAATATCGGGAACAGATGGCCGAGAAATGCAGCACCCGCAGCAAGTGCCTGCACGTCTGCGCCGGCCCCGATGGCACGCGCAATCAGTACCGCGACCAATCCTTTGAGCATGTCGCCGGCCAGCGTGATGGCGCCGGCCTTTTTGCCGCCGATGCGCAGCATATTGGTTGCGCCAGGGTTGCCCGAGCCCTGACTGCGTGGATCGGCGGTGCCGAGCACGCGGCCAACAATCACGGCCGATGAAATCGAGCCGAGCAGATAGGCACAAAGGATTACGATAATTGAGGTCAGCATGGCGCGTATTTGAAGCGTTGCGATGTTCCAGGTCAAGAACGCAGGTATTGCAGAACTAAAGTCGGCGGCTGGCCAAGCCCCCGGCCCAGCGTCTATAGTGGCGCGCGAACCCTGGAGTACGGCATGGATATCATCTTTCTGCGCGATTTGCGCATCGACACCATTATTGGCATTTACGATTGGGAGCGGCGCGTCAAACAGACCATCAGTCTGGATCTGGAAATGGCGACCGACATCCGCAAGGCCGCGGCCAGCGACGCAATCGATGACACGTTGAATTATAAAGCCGTAGCAAAGCGGCTGATCGCGTTTGTCGAGGCCAGTTCTTTTCAGTTGGTCGAGACGCTGGCCGAGCGTGCCGCCGAGATCGTGCTCAATGAATTCGAGGTGCCCTGGGTTCGCCTGACTCTGAACAAGACCGGTGCCGTGCGCGGTGCCAAGGATGTGGGCGTCATTATCGAACGCGGCACACGGGCTGCAGATTGACGTGGCGCGAGTCTACGTCAGCATTGGCACCAACATCGAGCGCGAACAGCATGTGTGCGCCGCGCTGGATGCCTTGGAAGCAAGCTATGGGCGTTTGCAATGTTCCCGCGTCTACGAGACCAGTTCGGTCGGCTTCGAAGGCGACAACTTCTATAATCTGGTGGCAGGTTTTGATACCGATCAAACCCCCGCCGAAGTTGCCGAACATTTGCGCGTCATAGAGGATGCCAATGGCCGCGTACGCGAAGGGCCGCGTTTTTCTTCGCGTACACTCGATATTGATTTATTGCTGTATGACGATCTGGTGATTGAGGAAGGTCGCTTGCAGATTCCACGCGACGAAATCACCAAGCATGCCTTTGTCCTGCAGCCGCTCGCCGAAATTGCCGGCGATTTGCGGCATCCCTTGATCGGCCGGACCTATGCAAACCTGTGGGCGGAGTTCCCCAAACAGGCGCAGACCATCTGGGCCGTGGATTTCTCGCGTCGCTGATGGCGTCGTGACCTGCGCAGTTCCTTTATTGATGCCGGTAACACAAACGCCCTGGACACTCCCCGCCGATTGGCCCGCGCCGACCGATGCAGCGCGTGCGCAGAGTGAACAGCTCGTTGAATTCATACGTGCTGAAATAGACGCCGCCGAAGGTTACATAAGCTTCGCGCGTTATATGGACATGGCCTTGTATGCGCCCGGTCTGGGTTACTACAGTGCCGGTGCGCATAAGATCGGTGCGCAGGGCGATTTCGTGACCGCGCCGGAAGTCTCGCCCTTGTTCGCGCGTTGCATTGCGCGCAGTTGCGAGTCAGTGTTCGATCACGTGGGTGAAGCCGACATTTTTGAGTTGGGCGCGGGCACCGGAACATTGGCCGCCGAGTTGTTGCGCGACCTGCATGCGTGCGGCCGTTTACCACAACGTTATCGGATCCTTGAGCCGTCGGCCGATTTGCGCGAGCGCCAACAAGGCTATTTGCAGGCGACAATCCCTGAATGTTTCGATCGCATCGAATGGTTGGATGCGCCACCGGCAGAACCCTGGTGTGGTCTGTTACTGGCCAACGAGGTGTTGGATGCGTTACCGGTAGCTATGTTCGGTTGGTCACCGGGAGAGGTCGTTGAATACGGTGTGAACTGGTCGGGCAAAGGGTTTTCGTGGGCAATGCGTCCGGCCGATGCTGCGCTAGCCACGACGGCCGAGAGCTATGCAGAAAATTTTGCATGGGCGCAGGGTTATCGATCTGAAGTCAACACCACACTCACGCCCTGGTTGAGTACCGTTACCGAAAAAATGCAGGCCGGTGCCGCGTTGTTCATCGACTATGGTTATCCGCGCTCCGATTATTACCGCGCAGAACGTGCGCAGGGCACGCTGCTGTGCCATTATCGCCATCGCGCGCATGCCGATCCATTGCTGCTTCCGGGTCTGCAAGATATCACCGCGCAGGTTGATTTCACGGCAGTCGCCGAGGCCGCACAAGCTGCGGGCCTCGACGTGCGTGGCTTTACCACCCAGGCACATTTTCTGCTCGACAATGGCATTGAGCGGCTGCTGGCAGAAACGACACCGGACATGGTGTCGGAGTATCTGCGGCTTGCCGCGCAAGCTAAGACATTGCTGTTACCAGGTGAGATGGGCGAGCGTTTCAAGGCGATGTTGTTGACGCGCGGGCTGACACAGCAGGTGTCCGGTTTTCATGGGCGCGATCTACGCAGTCGCCTGTGAGCGATTTTTGAGCGGGATGCCACAAAACTTTCATTGCGGTACTTTATATTTGCGTCATCCTGAATTAAACACGAATTAATAAAAGGTAAGTCTGTGGACCTGATTTTGTTATTGAAAGCGCTCTGTCTCGGCATCGTCGAGGGACTTACGGAATTCTTACCTATTTCCAGCACTGGGCATCTTATCCTGGTTGGCGATCTGTTGGACTTCAATGATGAGAAGGGTAAGTTGTTTGAAATTGTCATCCAGCCGGGAGCGATTCTGGCCGTGTGCTGGGAATATCGAGTGCGCTTGTGGACCGTGGTGCAAGGCGTGGGTCGAGGTGATGCGACGTCGCAGCGATTTATGACTAACTTGCTGGTCGCGTTCATGCCCGCAGCGATGTTGGGCCTGCTCTTCGGCAGCGCCATCAAGGCGCATTTGTTTCATCCGGTACCGGTGGCGATCGCACTGATCGTTGGCGGTTTTCTCATTCTCTGGGCGGAGCGCCGGCAGCATACTATCCGCATCCATGAAGTGGATGACATGACTTGGCGCGATGCGCTGAAAATCGGTTTAGCGCAATCGCTGGCCTTGATACCGGGGACCTCGCGTTCCGGCGCGACCATTATCGGCGGATTGTTTTTCGGTCTGTCACGTCGCGCGGCAACCGAGTTTTCCTTCTTCTTGGCGATTCCGACCCTGATCGCTGCGACCCTTTACGATCTCTACAAGCATCGTGATCTGCTGCAGGCTGATGATCTCGGCATGTTCTCGGTGGGTTTTGTGGCGGCTTTTATAAGTGCGTTTGTCGCTGTGCGCGGCCTGTTGCGTTATATCATTCGTCACGATTTCTCGGTCTTTGCCTGGTATCGCATCGTGTTCGGCGGTGTCGTGCTGCTGACCGCCTACACGGGCATCGTGGATTGGACCGCTGCGTAGTCGTGTGATGGTCTTCTCCTGTTACGTTGGCAAGCTGGATACGCAACATTCATTGTAGGGTGTGGTGAGCGTAGCGAACCGCACCACCATCATCAGTGACTATGCTGCGGCGGTGCGGTTCGCTACGCTCACCACACCCTACGAAAGCCGTTACCCAATCCCGGCCGTCAGCTTTCTTAACAACGCCAAGTTCTTGACAACATTAGTAAAATCCTAACAGAAAGAATGTGTTGTCCTGACCAGGCCGGGTGGAGGCTGGTTGCACACCTGTCGGTATGTCTAACGCTTTGAGTCCGCAAGCTACTGAAATGATGGGCGCGATTTAAGTATCTTGCTGTTATTGAAGGTTATTTATGTTTTTGGCACAGAATCTGCTTATTTAAGAGTACGCTAATATAGTAATTTTGCTGTTTTTCTTGGATAAGTCGCAGGACGGAGCAGTGCATGGATATCCGCTGTCATCATTTAGGTATGGTTGCCGGGTTTGCCCTGGCATTAAGCCTGTCTGCGGCAGCCGATCTGTCCTGGTCATCAACCCAGACGGCAACGCCCTCGGCCGATCCTGCACCGATTGTGTTTGATCATGCCGTCAGTCAAAGCCCGCCTTCACCCGCGCCGGTACTGCTCATCGCCGGAGGACTATTTGGATTTGCGGCTGTGGTGCGCTGGCGTCAGCGCATGAATGGGCGATGATTCAAGGACCGCTGGGAAATTCGCAGAATCGGCATCTGCTCGCTGGATCAAATTATTGATCATTACCCATTGGGATGACACAAACCCCCCCTCTCCCTAACCCTCTCCCCGCAAGCGGGGAGAGGGTGGCGAAGTTCTCAAGTCGAGCCTATGTATGTCATGCCAGCATGTAATGCCCAATAATCAGTGATTCCTTGATTAACCGGTTGTTGACGAAAATACCGCGCGGGCGTCGGTAATCGCCGCTAGCCGCAGGCTCCGCACCCGCGCGCCGATTTCATTCCCCTGTAGTCCTTCTGCCACCAGCGCTTTCGTATCGACTTTATTGGCTGCGTCGAACGCGGCACGAAACCAGTCCGCCTGCGGGTATGCGCTGTTTTCAAAACCAGTGCGTCCGCGACTGTCCGCCGTGCAGGCGAGCAGAAAATCCTCTAACCGTTGCGGCTGCCGAAAGGCATCGAGGTTTTGCAGAGTATCCAGGAGTGTACTGGGCTTGAGTTCCAAGGCGCGATGGCAGTGGGTGTGATACTGCGCGACCTTGACGGCGAGATCGCGAAAATCATTCGGCACCCGTAAACGTTTACACAGATTTTGCGTTAGCCCCACGCTGCGTTGCTCATGACCGTGATGACTCGGCCATTCCGCTTCCGGCGTGGTGCCTTTGCCTAGATCATGCATGAGTGCCGCGAAGCGAACCTTGGGGTCGCTACTCAGCTTGGCGGCTTGATCAAGCACCATCATGCAATGCACGCCGGTATCGATTTCGGGATGGTAATGCGCCGGTTGCGGCACGCCGAACAGTCGATCTATTTCGGGAAATACCACTTTCAACGCACCGCAGCGCTGGAGAACTTCGAAATAGCGGCTGGGTTTGTCTTCGCAGAGTGCCTTATGGGTTTCGGTCCAGACGCGTTCCGCGACCAGGTGGTCAACCTCACCGTTGTTGACCATTTCCTGCATCAACGCATGAGTGTCGTGTGCGACTTTGAAACCCCATTTGGCAAAACGTGCGGCAAAGCGCGCTACACGCAGGATGCGCACCGGGTCTTCGACAAACGCTGCCGAGACATGCCGCAATAAGCCGTGATCAAGATCTTCGCGACCGTTGAAGGGATCGATGAGCATGCCATCGGCGGATTGCGCGATAGCATTGATGGTGAGGTCGCGGCGCTGCAGGTCTTCTTCCAGCGTCACTTCAGGACTGGCATGCACCGTAAAGCCTTTATAGCCGGGTGCGGTTTTACGCTCAGTACGGGCGAGCGCATATTCCTCGTGCGTCTCAGGATGCAGAAATACCGGGAAATCTTTGCCAACCGGGCGATAGCCCAGTTTTACCATGGCCTCGGGCGTTGCGCCGACCACCACCCAGTCACGTTCCTTGACCGGCAAACCAAGCAGGTTATCGCGAACTGCACCGCCGACGAGGTAGATGTCCATGGGCTGAATTCTACGCAGATGAGGGAGAACTATGTAGGGTGGGTTAGGCCGAAGGCTGTAATGCGCAATTCGTCATTCCGGCGAAGGCCGGAATCCATGCGATTCAAAGCTCTAGATTCCGGCCTTCGCCGGAATGACGGTTTAGTAATTTATCAGCCTTTATCTAGCTTCAGCCGCGCCGTGCCTGACTGCGCAGGCGCTGATACCCACCGCGCGCAGAGCGCTTTGCCAGATAACCTGGCACGACCGCGTCGATGGCCGTCGGTGTAATGCCGAGTACCGTTAGATAGTTGTGCTGGCAAATGCTTTCTTTCTGCAGTGACCAGTAGTTGTCGCGGCTGAACGGTTTGCCGGGTACATATTCGAGAACCCGTGCCTGCATCCAGGACAACGAGCCACTGAGCTTCCAGATGCGTCGTTTCACACCGATTTGTTGTGCGGTGTATTCAACCAGTTCCGCCAGTGAAAATACCTGCGGACCGCACAGATCGCAATGCTTACCGATGGTGCTGGGGTTTTGCAGGGCGCGCAGTATCGCCTCGGTGACATCGCCGACATAGATCGGTGCCATGCGGCTTTCGGCGCAGGCCAACGGGAAGGCGAAGGGCGTGATTTTCAGCAGTGTCGCAAACCGGTTGAAGAAACTATCGCCCGGTCCAAAAATGACCGACGGTCTGAAGCTGGTAACCTGTAGGCCATGTGATGCCGCGGCGTGTACCAGATCCTCACCCTGTCCCTTGCTGCGCAGATACTGACTATTCTCTTCGCGCGGATAGGCATTGAGTGCACTCATGTGAAGTAATCGCGTGACCCCGGTGGCGCGCATCGCCTCGACGATTTCGCGCGGAAGTTCTATATGCGCGTGGTCAAAGCCCTGGCCATCGTTACCCCGTTCATTGAGGATGCCGACCAGATTGATGACGGCATCGCAGTCGCCGATCAGTTTGCGCAGCACGGCAGGTTCGTACACATTTGCCTCGACCAGTTGAACACGCGGATTTACCAACAGGTCGCGATGGCGCTCACGGCGGCGCGTGGGCACGCAAACATTGTAACCGGCGCGGGTCAGATGGTTGATAAGGTGGTGGCCGACGAAGCCGGTGCCCCCGATGATGCATAGTTGTTGTTCTGACATGCGGCAACTCTTATGAC
>JBGSOE010000264.1:0-15462 GCA_041739295.1 Thiohalobacterales bacterium
GCGCCCGAACACCTCGGACTCCATCGGCTCTTCTATATAGTCGCCGACTTCAATACCCGGTTTCAGCTGTAGCGCCCGCGCGTGCAGCACCTGACGGTCGGGCGACTCGAAATTTTCGTCCTCATCGTCAACCACGAGCCAGCGACGGAACGTCTCATAGTCACCCGAGGCGCGATTAATCGCGACGCGCGCGTCTATCTCGCCGCTATGGCGTTTCTTGGTCGCCGAGGCAAGTGCCGCCTCAATCGCTTGGAAGATCACTTCCTTGTCGACGCCCTTTTCATTCGATACGGCGTCCACTACGAGAAGAATTTCTTTATTCATGTCCACCCGTCTCCCAATCGGAAGCGCTAAAAGTCCGGTATCAAGCGCGCCTGCTCTACCTGATCCAACGGTAGATTGACCCGCTTTCCGTCCTGCTCCTCAATAACCACCTGCTGCTCCTGCAATCCTTGGAGCAAGCCCCGAAAATTACGCTGCCCTTCAATCGGGAAACGCATACGAATCTTCACACGCTGTCCCGCGAAACGTTCAAAGTCTCGCGCCAGGAACAGCGGCCTATCCAATCCTGGCGAAGACACCTCAAGGGTGTACTGGCCGGGGACGGGATCTTCAACATCCAACAGCCCGCTGACCTGATAACTCACTGCCGAACAATCATCGACAGTCACGCCTTCGGGCTTGTCGATATACACCCGCAGCAAACTTTGTTTGCCGCTAGGGAGATACTCTATACCTACCAACTCGCAGCCAACTGCAGCAACTGCCGGCTCCAACAAGTCCCGTAACTTAAAGGGCTCCTCGCGCATCACCTGCTCCGGAAACAAAAAATGGGCACGAGGCCCACTTCAAATCCTGCACAAACACCCCATTCAAGCCTCGGAAGTATAGACCGCACTTAAAAAACTTCCAAGATTACTCAAGGCGTTGCACGTAATAACCGGGCTACCGCTAACAAAAAACCCCGCTGACCGGGGTTTGCTCGCGAGGCACCTCGCAACCATCGCGCAGCCACTACATGTGCTTCGCGAAGGCGCACATTATAGGTATCACACCCTCAAGCCGCAACCACAGGGCGATTACGGTCCCCGGCGCCGTGCCTGATGGCCCATTAGATCAGTCACCCAAGACGAAGCGGCCAGCCAAGGATCTTAGGTGTGCGTTAATCGCTTGTAGGTTGACCGGATTTCGCAGACCATGAGCCGCCGCTGGCGCACCCGGTTGCCGTATTTGCGCCGACCAATCTCACAACGACCTATTGCTCAGACATTTATATGCTGAAATCCCATCGCCTACTTTCCGCTTTCGGCGTCACCCTGGGCCTCCTGCTGGCACTGTCACTACCCACAGCAGCGCTACGCGCCGACGATGAAGAGGTCTGGCTGATGGTCGATACCCATGCCCTGGAAGCCAGAGTGATGCGTGGCAAATCCCCGATACTCATCTTTAAGGAGATCGCCATCGGGCGATTCGGTGCAACGTCAGATAAACGTCGCTTGGACGGTAAAACCCAACTTGGGGAATTCCGCATAAACCTGATCAAGAATAAATCCGCCTTCTACCGATTTTTTGGTATCGACTACCCTCAATTGGATCAAGCCGAACGCGCACTGGAACAGGGCAATCTCAGTGCCGGTGAATTTCGTGCTATTCGCCAAGCCATCCGTGCGCATCGCTCACCGCCCCAAAATACGGCACTGGGTGGTCACCTCGGCATTCATGGCCTCGGCGCTGGTGATATTAAGGTGCATAAGGAATATAACTGGACCCAAGGCTGCATCGCTCTGACCAATGCCCAGATAAATGAACTGACACCCTGGCTGAAACTGGGCACTCGCGTGGTTATATATTGACGCTGATTTTGATCTAGGCCACTTGCGTTTTAATGCTTAGACGAGGAAGATTCGCGTGTTTTCAAGGTATAACGGGGTTCACCCCCCAAAGCTTCACTAGATTAACCCAACACAATTTTGAGGACTACACCATGAGCATGAAGACTGTAGCTGCTGGCATCGCACTGATCGCCGTTGCCGGTCTCACCGGTTGCGCAAGCACCTCCGATATGCAGAGCCTGAAAGACCAGGTTGCAACGGCCCAAAGCACTGCCGACAGCGCCGCCAGAGACGCAGCTGACGCCAAGGCCACTGCCGCCGCCGCCCAGGCGACTGCAAACGAAGCCAAAGCCAAAGCTGACGAGACCGACGACAAGATCAATCGCATGTTCAAGAAGTCGATGTACAAGTAAGACTTCGCGATTAGCTGTCATGAAAACGGGGCCGCATGCGGCCCCGTTTTTTTTCTGCGTCGATGAAATAACGTTACTGCACCGCCGCATCCACTTCCTCAGCCGCGTTACGCGAGATCGGCACTGGCTTGCCGGTCTGCTCTTCAACCGCCTTTTTGATGGCGCTTCCGCTCACCGCAACAGGCCGATTCAGCAGTGCGGAATCTAATACATCCAATGCAATATTCATCAGTGTATTTTTACGCGCAATGTCCTCATCTAACGGCGGATGAACTTCCATATACAGAATGCCCGAGGCCCAACCGACCTTCACCGGCTGATTCACAATCTGCACTTGGGTACCCACGTCTACTTCGTGATAAACCGTTTCACTGTCTTCCGGATACAAGCGCAGACAACCATGCGTCACCCGCATACCAATGCCCCAGGGCTTATCGGTGCCATGAATCAGATAGCCGGGAACACTCAGTCGCAAGGCGAATTGCCCCAGCGGATTGTTCGGGCCAGCGGGAACCACTTCCGGCAAAATCTCACCGCGTGCGGCGGCCTCGGCGCGAATCGATGCCGGCGGCCGCCACGCCGGGTCCTTCACCTTGGCTGCAACCTTGGCTATGCCGAGCGGTGTATTCCAGTCCATCCGGCCGACGCTGACCGGATAGGTTTTCACGACGGGTGGCTCACCAGTCTTCACTTTTGGGAAATAATAGATACGCATTTCCGGCACGTTCAGCACAATACCTTTGCGCTCAGCCACCGGCAGAATATAGCGCGTAGGCAGAGTGACCGGCGTGCCATCACCCGGCAACCAACGGTCGACGCCAGGATTGGCGATGACGATCTCGTCGTGACCAAGATGATAGCGGCGCGCAATGTCCAACAAGGTGTCTTCATGCAATGCCTTGATCACCCGCACCTGCCCAATCAGATCCACATCATCCGGCGGTAATGGCAAGGTCTCCGCCGTGACACGCAGAGCGGCGGCGCAGGCAAGCACTCCGGAAAGCAGCGTCAGGCGGGCACGACAGGCGGGAAGGTGCACGATCATGTATTCCTATCTCGGGAAGGGGCGCTGGAGGCTGGATCTGCCCCGGATGGATCACCAGCGGGCTGCATTCTACGGCATGCCCCTGCCAGAAAAAACCGCCAGTATCGCCTTTGCAATCAGTTCCCAGCCGGAGGACCAAGCAACAGTTAGACTCCCAGAAAAGTCCAGAGTGCATGACGTCTCCTTCAGAATACCGGAGCGACGATACAGCAGAGTGCTATACAGCCCTACAACAATTCCGGTTAAACTAGCAGCCAATATCGATATCTCACAACAGCCTACTTGGAAAATAAGGCTCACTCAAAAGTGAGACCCCAAACTTGACCTCAACCGAAAACATCGCACCCGAGAACATCCGCTGGACGGCATCACAATCTATGGAGCTGATCGCGGTAGCGGCCTTTCTTGGGATATTCGCAATCGGCAACTATATGCTGCCCTTCGGCAGATCCGAAATCCATTGGTGGACGGATCTCTTCTGGACAGCAGGCGCATTGCTCACCGCGCTGAAATGCCACTCGGTCACACGCACTCTGCAGGGCGCCATGAAACAGGCATGGCGCCTGTTCGGTCTTGGCTGCCTGTTCTGGTTCCTGGGCATGGTCGTCTGGGATGTCCAGGAACTGCTACTGCATGAATTTACTCCATTCCCATCACTATCAGATGTCGGTTACTACCTCTTCGCACTCTTTATCGGCCTAGGCTTTTTCTATTCCCGCAACGATAAACACGTGGCGCCGCTGACCCTGCTGGAGTTCAGTCAATTCGGCATATTTCTGACCTGCATCGTCCTCTCGCATCTGGTCATCTTCGCCGCACCCATCAATAAACTGGATGTATCGGCTCTCTATGCGGCAAGTGCCCTAGCCTACCCAGTGCTGTACATGAGCGTTTTAATCTATTGCGTGGCCACACTCTGGCTTGGCGTAAGCAACGCATCACGACGCCCGTTGGGTTTCGTCATTGCCGGCTTTGCGGCGCACGCATTGGCTGACTCTCTCTACGCCTACGAGCTGCTCGGTCACCGTTACGAAGCAGGACATTACCTGGATATATTCTGGCTAATCGGGTTTGCACTGATTTATATCGGCGGCATTGAACAGTTTCATCTCCGGACTAGCGCAGAGCACCCCACCAAGCCTCGGCTCGAGGCCGTTCGGCTATCACGCCTGGCGCCGATCACGTCAATCGCCATAACCATCGCCCTCGTTATCGCCTTCCACCGCAACCTGGCGCACGCGGAAGCCGAGCGACTGTTTCTGCCGGCACTCGTCCTGATGCTTTTCATCGCTATGCGTGAATGGGCCAGCAGCGCCGTCGAGGCGAAGCAGTTCGCGGCAGTGTGCAATTCAGAGGCGCAACTGAAGCAGATCTTCAACATCAGCCCGGCGCTGATCTCGATCACCCGCGGCAGCGATGGCGTTTTTCTTGATGTTAATGAAGCCTACTCCACCATTACCGGTTATCGCCCTGACGAATTGATAGGCAATAGCTCCACGCAGCTGGGCTTATGGAATAACCCACATGACCGTGACCAGTTGATTGCCCGGCTGCAGTCAGAAGAGACAGTGCGCGGAGTGGATATACAAATACGCACAAAGTCCGGCAGGGTGCGCGATGTGCTGGCCTCATTTACGCCCATCAGAATCGCCGATGATGACTGCCTGATAGGCGTCGCACTCGATGTCACCGAGCGCCACCGCAACGATGCGGAAATGCGCAAACTATCGCGTGCTATGGAGCAAACAGCCGACACCGTCATGATCACCGACAGTGCGGGCATTATCGAATACGTAAATCCAGCTTTCGAGAAGATTACCGGCTACAGCTCTCTAGATGCCCTTGGCAGGAAACCAAGCATTCTTCGCAGCGGAAAGCAAAGCACTGAGTTTTATAACGCGCTTTGGAGAACCATACTCAAAGGAGAAGTTATCAGCGAAGTCTTTGTCAACATGAACAAGTCCGGGAAATTGTATTATGAGCAGAAAACCATCACCCCACTGCGCAACACCGCAGGCGAGATAACACACTTTGTCGCCACTGGCCGCGATATTTCGGAACGCATCGAATACGAGGAACGCCTCAGCTTCCTGGCGCATCACGACACATTAACCACCTTGCCAAATCGAGCATTGATGCTCGATCATCTCAGCAAGGCCCTGGCAACCGCGCGCGCGCACGATCGGCTTGTCGCTGTACTCTTTCTCGATATTGACCGCTTCAAGAACATCAACGACACGTTGGGCCACGATGTCGGTGATACGCTACTTCAAGAACTGGGGGATCGCCTACATCGGCATTTACGCACTTTTGACAGCATAGCCCGTTTCGGCGGTGACGAATTTGTTATCGTGATGAATGAGGTTGAATCCCACAATGACGCCGCTATGCTCGCCACGCGCATCCTGGAAACCTTGACCCGGCCAATTGAGGCTGCTGGCACGCAGCTTCACGTCAGCGCCAGCATCGGCATCGCCATTTTCCCACAGGATGGTGAAGATACCAGCACCTTATTGAAGAACGCGGATGCTGCCATGTTCCGCACCAAAGAGTTGGGCGGAAGCAATTTTCAGTTCTATTCTGCAGACATGGGCGCCCACGCATCCAAACGTCTCACCCTGGAAAACAGTTTGCGCCTCGCCGTCGAGCGCAGCGAATTCATCCTGCACTATCAGCCACAGATCAATGCAGGCAATGGTAAAATCATTGGCTGCGAGGCGCTGTTACGCTGGCAGCACCCGGAACAGGGTCTGGTATCACCACTCGAATTCATCCCCTTGTTAGAAGAAACCGGCATGATCGTGACGGTGGGGAGCTGGGTACTTGAAACCGCCTGCGCACAACTCGCCATGTGGCATGACCAGGGTCACAAAAACCTGACCATGGCCGTTAATATTGCGAGCCGACAGTTTCATGCGCCTGATCTGGTTAACCTGGTCACTGGCCTGCTGCAACGCCATCAGCTAGAAGCACAGCATCTCGAACTTGAGATTACCGAAACCACTTTGATGCAATCCATTCCGGTGACGGCAGATACCCTGGAAACACTAAGTCGGCTTGGTGTGCGTATCGCGCTGGATGATTTCGGAACCGGCTATTCCTCTTTGAGTTATCTGCGGCGCTTCCCCATAGACACACTTAAAGTTGACCGTTCATTCGTGCGCGACATACCGGGCGATCAGGACGACACCGAAATCGCCCGTGCGATCATCGCACTGGCGCAGAGCCTGCGTCTGCGCACAATTGCCGAAGGCGTGGAAACACCGGAACAACAGCAATTCCTCGCTGAACTTGGCTGCGATGTCATGCAAGGCTATCTGTTCAGCAAACCCATCAGCAGCGAAGCGTTTAGCCGCTTGCTGGCCAGCGCTAATAACTGACCGAAATTTTGTCTATCAGCTTTGCGTTTCCAAAGCGTTCGGATTCACAGCAGCTGTCACCTCAGGTGTAACCTCGTGTTGTCGCGCCAGCAGCATATACACCGCCGGCACCACGAACAGCGTAAACAGTGTACCGACACCTAAACCGGTCGCGATCACCAGACCGATATCGAAGCGACTGACCGCCCCTGGACCGGTCGCCGTCAGCAACGGTCCCATCGCCACGATCATGGACACCGTGGTCATGAGAATCGGCCGCAATCGGATGCCCGAGGCCTTCTCTACCGCCGCACGCTTGGACAGGCCCTCATGCATCTGCAATTGATTGGCGAACTCGACTATCAGAATGCCGTTCTTGGCGATCAACCCGATCAGCGTGATCAATCCAACCTGGGTATAGATGTTCACTGTCGCCAAGCCCAGCGTCATGAAGATCAATGCGCCGGCGATCGACATCGGCACCGACACCAGAATGATGATCGGATCACGCCAGCTTTCGAACTGCGCTGCCAGCACCAGATAGATCACCAGAATGGACATGAAGAAGGTGATAATCAGTGCACTGCCCTGCTGTGCATACTGGCGCGACATGCCGGTATAGTCCCAGGTAAAGCCTTGCGGGAAATCTGCCCGCGCCTGGGTCTCCAGAAATGCAAGCGCATCACCCAACGGCACACCCGGTGCCATCACGCCTTGTACCATGACCGAGTTGAGCTGCTGGAACTGAGTACGCTGACTCGGTTCGACGGATTCGGAAAACATCACCAGTGTCGACAGCGGTACCAGCTCTCCCGAACCGGTCGAGATGTAGTAACTGTTAAGTCGCTCGGCATCGAGACGGAAGTCGCGCGCCACTTGGGGGATGACCTTGTAACTGCGACCCTCGAGGCTGAAGCGGTTGACAAAGTTACCGCCCAGCATGGTGGACAGATTATTGGCGATATCCTGCATGGTGATGCCGAGATCCGCCGCGCGGTCGCGCTCAATCAGAATGCTGGTCTTAGGTCGACTGAACTCCACGCTCTTCTGCAGGAAGATGAACTTGCCGCTCTGCATGGCGGCACCAATGAGTCCATCGGCGACCTGATCCAGGCGTCCGTAATCGGCATCGGAGTTGATCAGAAACTGCACCGGCAGACCGCCACCGGAACCCGGCAAGCTCGGGCGTGGAAATACCGCCGTCTGGAAGCCGGCCACCTGCGCCAGTTTCATCTGCAATTCCGGCTGCACAGCCATCTGCGCACGCGGGCGCTGCGAGGGCGGCAGCATCTTGAAGCCGCCGAACACGGTACTGGTATCGCGTCCGAAGCCGAGCAGGAAGAAACTCTCGTTATATTCCGGAATGGTTTCGAAGGCCGCCTGAATCTGGCGCGTATAGGCCTCGTTGTATTCCAGCGTCGCCGTCTGCGGTGCACGCGCCTGGAAAAAAAGAATGCTCTGATCCTCGGTCGGCGCCAATTCGCTGGGCGTGGTCACGAACATGAAATAGATACTGACCAGCACCGCGACCGCAAACAGCATGGTCACCGGGACATAATCGAGTGTGCTATGCAACAAACTCTGGTAGCGATCGGCCAAGCGGGTGAAGAAGCGCTCCACTGCATGTTCGAAGCGGCCTGGCGCACCGTGCGGCTTGAGCACCTTGGCCGACAGCATCGGCGAGAGCGTAAGTGCGATCACACCGGACACCAGCACCGCGCCGGCCAGGGCGAAGGCGAATTCCGTGAACAAGGTACCAACCAGGCCGCCCATGAAACCGATCGGCGCGTACACGGCGACCAGGGTGGTGGTCATGGCGATGATCGGCAGCGCCAGTTCGCGCGCCCCGAGCAGCGCCGCATCCAGCTGCGACTTGCCTTCCTCGATATGACGATGCACGTTTTCCACCACGATAATGGCATCGTCGACCACTAAGCCTATACCCAGCACCATCGCGAGCAGGGTCAGCAGATTCACTGAAAAGCCCAGCAACAGCATGATGAAGGCGCCACCGATCAACGACAGCGGCACGGCCACCGCCGGGATCAGCGCCGCACGCAGCGAGCCCAGCGACAGGAAGATCACCGCGAGCACGATCAGCACTGCCTCCGCCAGCGTGGTGAACACCTCATTGATGGAATCCTCGATGTATACGCTCGCATCGTAGGGGATGTGCGCATTCAGGCCGGACGGCAGCTGGGTACGAATATCAGGTAACAGATCGCGCACCCGCTGCGCGACCGTCAGTGGGTTTGCACCCGGCGCCGGCTCGATACCGATGAAGATCGCCATCTTGCCCTTATACCAACTGGTCGAGTCGTAGTTCTCGGCGCCCATGCGCGGATCGGCAATATCCTCCAGACGCACCAGCGCGCCATTCTGTGCGCGCACCACCAACTTGCGGAAATCCCGTTCAGTGCTGATATCGGTGTTGGCGTCCAGGTCGATCGCCACATAGGCGCCCTTGGTCTGACCGACCGCGGACAGGAAATTATTCTCCTTGAGCACATCGCGCACCGCTTGCGCGGAGACACCCAATGCCGCCATGCGTTGCGGATCCAACCAAATGCGCATGGCGAAGGTTTTGTTGCCGATCAGCCCGGCCTTGGCCACGCCCGGCACGGCCTGCAGTTTGGGCTGCACCACCCGCAGCAGGTAATCAGTGATCTGCGACGGCGTCATCAGATCACTGTAGAACGCCATGTACATCAGCGCCGTGGTTTCACCGGTGGTGGAATCGATCACTGGGTCGTCCGCCTCGGCCGGCAGCACATTGCGCTGGCTGGCGACCTTGGCCTGGATCTCCGCGACCGCCGCGTTGGGGTCGTGGTTCAACACCATGTGCGCCTCGATGGTCGAGGCACCCTGAGTACTGCGCGATGACAGATAATCAATGCCATCCGCCTCGGCAATGGCCTGCTGCAGCGGTGTGGTGATGAAACCTTTGATCAACTCACTGCTGGCGCCGGAATAGGTCGTGGTGACGGTAACCACCGTATTTTTGGTCTCCGGATACTGGCGCACCTCCAGCGAAGCGATCGAACGCAGACCGATCACCAGAATCAGCAGACTCACCACACTGGCCAGCACCGGACGGTGGATGAAGATGTCAGTAAATCGCATCATTCACCTGCCTGACCGCTCAGCTCGACTGAGTTATCGATTTTGACTGCCTGACCGTTGCGCAGTTTATTGTGGCCAGCACTCACCACTTGCTCACCTTCTGTGATCCCTTTGATCAACTCAATGCGGCCATCACGGACGATGCCGGTCTCGACCTGACGGCGCTGCGCAGTCAACTGCCCGTCCTTATCCTCGATAACGAATACCGAATTGCCGTAGGGGTTATAGGTGATGGCGCGCTCCGACAGGGTCAGCACACCGGCGCGTTGCGGCTGCAAAGTGAATACTTCGGCGAACATACCCGGACGCAGCAGCTGTTCAGGATTTTCCAGCGTGGCACGGATACTCACACTGCGGGTATCCGCCGCGATCAGCGGACTAACCGCGCTGATGCTTCCCTTGAAGGTCTTACCGGGATAGGCCTGCACCCTGACCTCGACCGCCTGACCGACCGACAGCACGCTGAGATTGCGCTCCGGCAGACTGTAGTCAACATAGATAGGATCAAGCGCCTGCAATGACACGATCTCCGATCCCGGCGCGAGATACTGGCCGAGATCAACCTGGCGGATGCCAAGCTGCCCCGTGAAGGGCGCGCCGATGGCCTTTTTGTGGATAGTCGCCTGCTTGGAAGCGACCAGTGCGGCAGTACTGTCCAAAGCGGCCCTGGCCTGATCGTAATCCGAACGCGACACTGATTTTTCCTTAACCAGCCGCGCAGCGCGTTCAAAATTCAATTCGGCCAGCTTCTGCGCCGCTTTCAGTCCAGCGAGTTCGGCGCGATCCACCTCATCATCCAACTGCACCAGCAACGTGCCAGCCTGCACCTGCTGACCGGATTCAAAATGTATCTCGTTGACCTGCCCCGCCGCCTCATTGGCGACGAAGACACCCTGGGTCGCCACCAGACTACCGGCCGCCGCGAGATTCGGCTGCCAGGTTTCAGTGCGCACCGACTCGGCGGCAATGACCGCCGGCGGTGGCGGCGCGGACATGACCGCCGCTTTTTTCATCCCGGAATAGTATTTCCAGCCGAAAATCCCTCCAAACAGGACTATCAATGCGAGCGCAACAATGATCAGTCTTTTGGTCACGGGAATTCCTCGAATTTGGATAGGGTTTGGTACGGCATGACCGCAACGCCGTCATCTGTGCACTCGCCGGGCAGCGTCATTTTCCTTTATCTGGACTGGACCGTCCAGTCCAGATAAAGGAAAATGACGGCCTGTTATTCCATCACACAGGACCTCGACGTTGAGCAGCATTCCGCATCTCAAAACCACCGATTCCAATGATTCTCGCAGCTCTGAAAAGAAGAGCGCCGTCATAGCGGCCGCAACGCAAATATTTCTAGAACAGGGTTTCCATAACGCCAGCATGGATGCGATTGCGCGTTGCGCCGGTGTATCCAAACAGACCATATACAACAACTTCGGCAGTAAGGAGGCCTTGTTTTCAGCGATCGCCTGCGAGCGCTGCCTGGACATGCTGTCGGCACTCCTGGAAACCGAACAGGCGCACGCGAATGCCGAGGCCACGCTGCAGGCCTTCGCGAAAACGCTGCTGCAGATTCTGCTCGAACCTGCAGCACTGGCACTGCATCGTCTGATCATCGCGGAAAGCGCACGTTTTCCGGAAGTCGGCGAGATCTACCACCGCGCCGGCCCAGAGCGCGGCATCCAACTGCTCGCAAGGTATCTGGACCATCAATGCCAGCTGCAACACCTTAACGTGGAGAATACTGTGCTCGCCGCCCAGCAGTTCACCGGCGCATTGATCGGTTCGGTACGGACTCGCGCCCTGGTGCTTAACAAAATCATTAGCTCCGTCGAGCAGAGGCGGATCGTAGACTACACCGTCAACTGTTTCATGCACATGCATGGCATACCCTGAACATAGCACGGCAACAATCCTGGATACAGAACGCGCAGTGGCCATTGTGACGATCATGTTATGGTGCACTCAACCTGCGTAACACCGACACTCGATCGTGCCATGCATTGACAATGACAACCGCTGGCGCCACACGACATACTGATTGTGGCCCGCCGCGTGACATCGAAGTAGGCGTATCCGCCGCAACAAGGAACACGCCTAATGCAGCACCCTCAATCGGAGATTGCTATGGCTCTATTACAGGAATATTTTTCCGCAGTTGATTGGCAGGACATCATCTTTGCTACCCTGCGCATCTTGCTCATTCTGGCCCTGGGCTGGCTAGTAAGCCTGGTAGCACGTACCGCGCTGGGTCGATTCGAGAGTCGGCTGATCGAACAGGGTCGCATGCAGGGTGATATCACCTCGGAGGCGGCCAAGCGTGCCGAGACCCTGGTGCGTCTGCTGCGTCAGGGTGTATCCATCATGATCTGGCTGGTCGCGATGCTGGTCGTGCTGAATGAACTGGGCGTATCGATCGGACCAATCCTGGCCAGCGCCGGCGTCGCCGGACTCGCCGTTGGCTTCGGCGCCCAGAACCTGGTTCGCGATGTCATCAGCGGTTTTTTTCTGATCCTGGAGAACCAGGTACGCATAGGGGATGTCGCCGTGGTCAACGGTACCGGCGGGTTGGTCGAAAGGATCAATTTCCGCACCCTGGTCCTGCGCGACCTATCCGGCATCGTGCACGTCTTCCCCAACGGCAGCATCACCACGCTGGCAAACATGACCAAGGAGTGGTCCGCCTATGTGTTCGAAATCGGTGTTGCCTACAAGGAGAACACTGACCGCGTGATCGAGGTCATGCGTGTCGTGGCCGACGAATTGCAGCAGGATTCGCAGTTTGGACCGCTGATACTCGACAAGATCGAGATCTTCGGCGTGGATCAGCTCGCCGATTCGGCCGTGATCATCAAGGGCCGCATCAAAACCCGGCCGATCAAACAATGGGATGTCGGTCGCGAATTCCTGCGCCGCATCAAACTGGCCTTCGACCAACAGGGCATCGAGATACCCTTCCCGCACCGTTCGTTGTATTTCGGCTCGGACAGCGCAGCCTTCGTCACGCGGTTGCCCGAAACCGGAACTCCATCCCAATAAAAATCAAATCGATGAACCTAAAAATAATTTCAGCCACGGAAACACACGGAAGACACTGAAACACAGTGCCTTCCTGGAACGACTATTCACCCCCTTGCGGGTGATGGCGGTACCGGCGTGAAGCTGATGAACTTGTCCGTGTTTTTCCGTGTGAGTCCGTGGCAAATGCGGTTTATAGGATGAATAGCCAGTGGCAAGCGGGTACATCTCAAGAACCTTCCTCCCGGGACAGTTGTCGATAGCGTATGAGGTATTTTGATCGATCCATCGGTTCGGCATACCCTGGCATAACAAGCATAAATTAATCGCACTTCCCTGACGGAGTCAGAACCAGCGCACGTTTTTCAGCTATGCTTTTCTGAAATAATGTTCACAGATGATGTTTGCTGAACAGGACTCGACCTATGGGATTAAATGGAAATGATTGCAAACAGACATTCCACAGTAAATGTACAGCTGTTGGCGCAACTGGCGCTGTTCGAAGATGAACAGACCGACACGCTTGTGCGGCTCGCCTCCCACTGTTACATCGAACAAATACCACCGCAAACCACATTGCTGAGTCCGAAGCGACCTCAAGATCGCGTCTTCGTCATTCTCGAAGGTGAAGTCGAGGTCCGATTAGGCCGCCAGGCGGATGAAATCATCGCCATTCTGGGGCGCGGGCAGTGCGTGGGCGAAATGTCTGTCATCGAGAACCTGCCACCCTCCGCCCAAATCATCACTCGCACACTCTGCCGCGTTGTCGCCATCGAAGGTGCCAGCCTTCGTGCCCTACTGGAAACCTCTAACGTGGTTGCGCGTAATCTGCTGCGCCTACTAGCCCGGCGTTTGCGCCGCGACAATCTGTTGGTACGTCAAAGTCGCGTCCGCCAGGCTGCATCCGAACAACATGCCCGCACCGATGCACTGACCGGCTTACATAACCGCCGCTGGCTCGACGAAACCCTGCTGGCGACTCTCGAATACCATCGCACCCACGCACGCCAGCTCACCTTACTGATGCTGGACATCGATCGTTTCAAACAGTTCAACGACAGCTACGGACACCCGGCCGGCGATACCGCCTTGACGACTGTTGCCAGCACACTGCAACTGCAGCTGCGCGACGGAGATCACGTCGCACGCTATGGCGGTGAGGAGTTTCTGATCTTGCTCCCGGATACCGGGGTCGAAGAGGCTATATCAATAGCCGAACGACTACGCGTGGCCGTGCGCAGCACTAGCATCAATAGTCACCTGGGAATACGCCTTCCCAATGTGACCCTGTCGATCGGACTGGCCGAATGGTCGCCCGAAGAATCGATGCAGGCTTTGATCAAGCGTGCCGACGACGCACTGTATCGGGCAAAGTGCGCCGGTCGTGACTGCGTAAGTACTGCAGAACTGACAACCACTCACCGCCTGCGGCCGACTCTGCGACGCCGCCCGGGTCGTGCGCCGGGCTGACTGCAAGGAACACTACCTTGCTCGGCCTCCATAATTAGACCTGTCGGACGCGGCCTTCGGCCTGAATCCGACCTACGTTAATGCGTAGACTCGTAGGTCGGATGGAACATCACCGCAAAGATCGTGGTGATGTTACGGTAAGGAAGATGATTTATCTAAAGCCTGTCACTGCGCTCGCTGTGACAGGCAGCCGTTCAGCGGCATTAGCCGCGCGTCCGACGCTCTTCCCAAAAAAACGACTTAATGATTGCCGAGCGTATGCTCAGCAATCGCATCCAGGAAGTCTCGCCCGTATTTTTCCAGTTTATGTTGGCCCACACCCGCCACGGCCAACAGCTCATCTTCGTCCAGCGGTTTGCTACGCGCCATTTGAACTAGCGTTACGTCGCCAAAAACGATATAGGGCGGCACACCCTGCGTGTCGGCCAAACGTTTGCGCACCTCGCGTAAATGCTCAAACAAAGCGGCATCGTAATCACCCAGATCGGTCGTTGCCTTGACGCGTTTCTTTTTGATCTGTTCACGAATACGTGGCTTGGCCAGTCGCAGACTTTGTTCGCCGCGCAACAGCGGTCGCGCGGCCTCGGTCAGTTTGAGTACGGAATAATTGGCGATGTCCTGGATCAGATAGCCGTGATGAATCAGCTGGCGGATGATCGATGTCCATTCCACTTCACCCTTGTCGCTACCCAGGCCATAAGTGGACAGCTGTTGATGATGCAATGTGCGAATGCGCTCGTTGTCCGCGCCGCGCAAGACATCGACCACATGTCCAACGCCGAAACGCTGTCCAACCCGATAAACACAAGACAGTGCCTTCTGCGCCTCCAGCGTGGCGTCGAACTGTTCAGGCGGATCGAGACAAACATCGCAGTTGCCGCAATCCTGCTCCAAACGTTCGCCGAAATAATTGAGCAACACCCGGCGCCGGCAGGTCAGGCTTTCGGCCATGCCTACCATGGCATTGAGCTTGTGCAGTTCGATGCGCTTCTGTTCGGCATTCTCACCGTTCTCGATCAACCGCCGCACACTGCCGCTGTCCTGTGCGCCATACAACAACAGCGCCTCCGACGGCAACCCGTCTCGGCCGGCGCGGCCGGTTTCCTGATAGTAGCCTTCGATATTTTTCGGTAGATCATAATGCACCACGAAACGCACATTGGGTTTGTCTATGCCCATGCCAAAGGCGACCGTCGCCACCACAA
>JBGSOE010000447.1:0-3073 GCA_041739295.1 Thiohalobacterales bacterium
ATCGGTTGGTCATAGGGCAGGTCGTAGTAACGCCAGGACCGCGTTATGTTACCGTCGCGCACCACCATTGCGTGGCCCGGCTCAAGTTTCCGGACACTGCTTAACATAGTGTCAGGCGCAGGAGACCATAAATAGATCAAATGATAATAAACCGCTTTGTCGTTGAGCCTGCGATCTACACTCGGTTCTTCGAGCAGCGCTTTCAACTCGCTGGCAAAGACCAGACCCTTCGGTGTCCTGGCGTAATACAAAGGCTTGATGCCGAGTCCATCTCGTGCCAGAAAAAGGGAGTCGCTGCGCGTGTCCCACAGCGCGAAAGCGAACATCCCGTTGAGACGGGATAGCATCGAATCACCATCGCGAAGATACAGATTAAGCAGAACCTCAGTATCGGACTGGCTGCTGAACTGAAAACCCGACGCCACCAGCTCAGCACGCAATTCCCGAAAGTTAAAAATCTCACCGTTGAACACGATAGCAACCGTACGACTACTGTCCCACATCGGCTGGTGACCCAGTGGAGACAGATCGATGATGGACAGCCTGCGGTGCGCCAGACCAATCCCCTTTTCCGGGTTCGCATAAACGCCGTGATCGTCAGGACCACGGTGCTGGATCTTCAGATTCATTCTCTGCAGGAGCTGTTCGGAAAAACTCCCGGAAAATCCCGCTATACCGCACATTGCTTCGTATCCAGACAAGACACTGCACCGGACAGCCGGCGCATTAACCTGTCATCCCCGCAGCGGCCGTGCATGAACTCCAGGCTCATAACCCCGCCAGACCCGCCAACACAGACATGATGCGCCCCACCGCCTGGCCGTCCCCGTAGGGATTATGGGCACGCGACATGGCTTCATATACGCTGTTGTCCATCAGCACCTGCTCAATTCCCTGAACGATCCGCGTCTGACTTGTGCCGACCAGTTTCACAGTCCCCGCTTTCACGGCTTCCGGCCGCTCTGTCACTTCCCGCATCACCAGCACCGGTTTCCCCAGAGACGGGGCTTCCTCCTGCACACCTCCGGAATCGGTCAATATCATATCCGACTGGTTCATCAGCCAAACGAAAGGCGCATAGTCCTGCGGCTCGATGAGCAGAACGTTGCTATAGCCCTGCAGAATTTTATACACCGGGCCCTGAACGTTCGGGTTTAGATGCACCGGATACACTAGGTCCCAGTCCGGATGACCGACAGCAATGTCGCGAATCGCCGAGCACAGATCGATAAATCCCTGTCCGAAATTTTCCCTCCGGTGCCCGGTGATCAGGATCATCTTTCGGGACCTGTCAGTAATTCGCTGGTAAAGCATATCGCCGAAGCAGTGCCGCCAATGGTCCTCCGAGAATTTGCCAACTTTATCCCGTACCCACAACAGCGCATCAATCACCGTGTTGCCGGTCACGTGAACGTGCTGTACGGCCACACCCTCGGCGAGCAGATTCTGTCGCGATTCCTCGGTTGGCGGGAAATGGTGATCTGCGATACGCCCAACCAGTGAGCGGTTGGCTTCTTCCGGAAACGGCGCCTGCAGGTCACCCGTTCTGAGCCCCGCCTCTATGTGCCCGATAGGAATATGCTCGTAAAACGCCGCAAGCGCTGCGGTGAAACAGGTCGTAGTATCTCCCTGAACCAGCACCAGATCCGGCTTATCTTTTCTCAATACATCCCTGAGCCCAAGCAATGACCTGGCTGTCACATCAAACAGATCCTGGCCCGGTTTCATAATATCCAAATCATAATCCGGCTGAATCTCAAACAGCCCGAGCACCTGATCCAGCATCTGGCGGTGCTGCGCGGTCACGCATACCCGCCCGTCAAACCCCGGCGTTTCAGCAAGCGCTCGCACCACCGGCGCCATCTTAATGGCCTCGGGACGGGTACCGAACACAGAAAGCACGCGGTACGTCACACGATGATCCCGCGGGTATCGATGAGAATCTTTTCCTTGAAATCCGTTGCCTTCAGATCACGGAATTCCTTGTGATCCACAAGAAGCAAGACGATATCCGAAGCCGAAACGACCTCCTCGTAATGCTTCAGATCAAACTCTGCGTGGCTGTCGAGATTCGGCTCGGCGATGAGTATTTTACCCAGGTCCTGGGCAATGAGGTTGCGCACAATACCGACCGCCGGCGATTCCCTCAGGTCGTCGACATCAGCCTTGAACGCGAGCCCAAGACAGCCGATAACCGGCCGCTTGAACTTGTCGGCGCTGCGCCGAACCTTGTCGATCACCCAGGCGGGCTTGGATTCATTCACTTCGCGTGCCGTGCGGATCAACTTCGCCAGCTCGGGGGCGCGGGACACAATGAACCAGGGATCCACGGCAATACAATGACCGCCGACACCCGGCCCCGGTTTCAGGATATTGACACGGGGATGCCGGTTGGCCAGCGAGATCAGTTCCCATACATTGATGTCTTCCTGGTCACAAATCAGCGAGAGTTCGTTGGCGAAAGCAATATTGACGTCGCGAAACGAATTCTCTGTCAGCTTGGCCATCTCGGCGGTGCGCGAATCAGTCACCAGCACCTCACCGCGAACGAAAGTATTGTAAAACTCGACGGCTTTTTCGGTGGCAGCCTTGTTGACGCCGCCGACAATGCGGTCGTTCTCGACCAGCTCCGTCAGGATACGCCCCGGCAGGACGCGTTCGGGGCAGTGCGCAACGAAAACCTTGTTAATGTCATGGCCGGCGTCCTGCAATATTTTCGCGACAACATCTTCAGTGGTACCGATCGGACTAGTCGATTCTAGAATCACCAGGTTGCCCTCTTCGACAAAGGGAGCAATCATCCGGGTGGCCGCTTCGACCATCGACAGGTCCGGCTGGTGATCATCTTTGAAGGGTGTCGGCACCGCGATAATGAATACATCGGCCTTCTGTGGTACCAGTCCGGCGGTCAGGTTTCCGGACTGCACCGCGGATTTCACCAGGATATCCAGGTCGGGTTCGACAATATGAATCTTGCCTTGGTTGATAGTGTCGACCACATGCTTGGAAGCATCGACACCATGGACCTTGAAGCCCTTGGTGCCAAGCAGCGACGCGGTTGGCAGGCCGATAT
>JBGSOE010000484.1:0-4414 GCA_041739295.1 Thiohalobacterales bacterium
GCCCGCGGATTCAACTCGTAAGTGCAACTCAACAGTTCGGTATGGAAAACAAGCTGCGGTAGCATCGTGGCCCTTCGTTCCGGCAAGAATGAGAAGCACAGATGAGAGTCTACACGAAGCTGGCCCCCAGGAAATGTCTTGGCATGGAAACACCGAATCAGGTATTTTTCGGTATCAACCCATCCGTTGCACTAGCGAGTTGAACCCGCGGACCTGGGCAACAGGCCGTGGAATTCATTATACTTTTTGTTGTGGATGGCCGCCTGGGAAATGGACGGCACCCAGTCCTACCCATGATGCGGCTATCACACTTAGGTGAACCTTTATGTTGAACAACCAGTTAGACCCAGAACAACTACACACGGAATTCACACGCAAGAATCGTATTCTGATCAAGAGCGCCCTGAATGAATCGGTCGCGGAAAACGTTTTTCAATCGTTGGATACGGATATACCGTGGCAGATGGCCTATATGGAAAATGGCAGGCCCTGCGCGTTTTCCCAGGAAAAACGCGCCAGTATGACTGATGAGCAATGGGAGGGGATTCAGAAAAAGATCACCGCGCTGGGTGCCCGAGGGTTCCAGTTTTGTTACGGCCATTACTCGGTTTCCGATAGGAACCTGGCGACATGCCGACAAGATGCCTACGTGAACATATTCAGAGATTTTCTGAAGTCGGATCGGTTTTTCGACTTTGCGCGTTCTGTTACAGGAGTATCAGAAATATGCAATATCGAAATTCTGGCGGGGCGCTACACAGCGGGCGACTTCCTGATGATGCACGACGATACTCAAAAGGCCGAGCGGCGGGTGGCTTTTGTGTTTAACCTGAGTAAGGACTGGCACCCGAACTGGGGTGGTCTCACACATTTTCTCGAGTGTGACGGTAGTGTAGCGGATACCTATGTGCCGACATACAACTCACTGGTGTTCTTTACCGTTCCGGTGCTCCATCTCGTGTCATATGTGATGCCGTTTGCGCTTCGACCACGCTATAGCATTACCGGTTGGCTGACGGTATAGGGCCAGGACGTATGCTGGGCGACACGGAGCACATCCGAAATCCTGATTTGTACTTCCAGAAGTACGACTTTCACGCTGGAACAGCCATTTTCCGGGAGATGACACGCCAGTCTTTCTGGGAGAGCAGTTTTCTCGATGATCGGCTCGTCAGTCCGACTCCTAAGCAGTTTGAGTTCGCCATTGACCGTGCCATACCCGCCGATTTCACCCGGGGCTTGCCTCCAAGTCGTGTGGTTTTCCATGCGGCATATTGTTGTTCCACACTACTGAGCCGGGCTCTAGATATCGCTGGCCGGACGCTGGTCTATCGCGAACCGGTTCACTTGCATCAACTTGCCGCCATCAAGCGAAGATCCGGCGAGATTCCGCAATCCATTACTGATCGGTGGTCGGAATTTTTGTATTTTTCTCTGTCAATGTTGTCCAAGAGGTGGAGTGAGGACGAAACTGCTATCATTAAACCTTCCGATTCGTGCAACAATATCATCACCAACATCCTCGCATCGCACGAAAGCAGCCGTGCCGTTCTGCTTTATTCGCAAGCCGGGGAGTTCATTGCATCTAACTTGAAGTCAGCAGGGCGTCGGAAGTTTCTGAAAAACTTCCTTGGCCGTTCAATAAGAGAGAACGCGCTGGACTCGAATTCGGTACTGCACTCGGTGGACGTATCTGGTCTGTCTGATGCCGAGTCGGCTGCGTACGTATGGATGACTCAGATCCTAAGCTACAAAAAAGCACTCAGAGAGCGTGCAGATCAATGTATCTGTATCGATTCGGCGAATCTGTTGTTCAATGCTCGATGCGCACTGGAGGATAGTAGCCAATTTCTGGGGCTTGGTCTGAGCGAAGCAGATGTGGAAACAGTTGTCGATTCCAGTATCTGGCAAAGGCACGCCAAGGATACGACTAGAAGCTTTTCATCGGCTGACAGGCAGCGTGAAATGGTAATGCTGTCGCAGAACTTCAAGACTGAGATTCAGTCTGGTCTGGCCTGGATCGAGCAATACGACGGATGGGATGCGAAGATGCGGTTTGATCGCGAAATTGGTATTTCCGAACTGGGTTAAAATCAGCCCAGCACCCATCCCGTCGCCGTAAAGCGCGCCCCGCGTGCGTAGTTGGTGACCTGTGACACGAAATGAATTCTGGGCACCTTGAAGATGGTTAACGTATTGAAGCTCGGCTCAAAGACGTCGACGTTCCTGAGTTCTTCATCGAGAACGTGCAGATGCCCCCCCCAGTCCGGATCCCACCCGCGGGTAAAGTTGAATACATAGGCGGCAAACCGCTTTTCCTTGTCGGTCGTATCCTGGTGCCGTTTCAGAAAACAGGCTGGAGTAAAACAGGCGACCTGGCCGTTGATGTCCCTGATCCCCGTTTCTCCGGTGATGTACCGGAACATCCCAAGACACCGATCGCCTGACAGTTCACGGTAAAAAGAACTAAGTACTTCGTTCTGGTTTCTGGCCAAGTCCGATCGATAGTAAAAATATGCGAATCCGTTTTGCGCTTTCTTCAGTATGGCGTTGTTCACCTCGGCTGCCTGTGACTGGGTGTAGGCCCTGTATTCACGCTGCGGTATTGATGTTGGGCCTGATTCCGTCAGGTAGCACAGATCCCAGCTCACGCTGGTTTTCAGGGCAGACTCGATGTTCGTAGCGTACGCCGGCTCGAGTGCATTCTCTATCCGGACAATCCCCTTTTCTCGGAATATTTGCTGATAGCCCGTCAGGTCAAGAGCTTTGTTTAACATGTCCGCATCATACGCTGTAACCTGGGCCAACTAGCCATTATCAACTATAATAGTGTACTGACTTGTGCTGGGTCCAGTTACCTCCGCGCCGTTGACATCGAAATAACGAATGGACGTGATTGTCGGCGTGCCCACCACGCTGGCCTGCTTGAATATGATTTTGAAGTGCGCTTCATAATCGGCGAGCCAGCCAAGTGGACTGATTAGGGTGACGGTGTAGTCCTGGCCGCTGTCGAGATCCCAGAACCAGTTGCGCTGTGACTCCGTAATGATCATCAAGTCCTCCATCAGGATTCGGACATTTGATGATGTGAGATTGGTTCCCTTGTCTGTCTCGATATGCAGTTTCATTTCTATGGCTCCGAACATGTTAGCGCCGCCGCTGTCTGTGTGGACGGCTACACTGTGTCGGGGTTCGAGGTCTTGCACATTACCAAAGGCGGTGCTGGTGGGCGTGCTGCCAAAGACATATTCCAAGGGATTGGGTGTGCCGGCCCCAGGCAGGATTTCCAGGCGGATGGGAACGTCATTAACATGGGCGTTGATCGTTGGGTAATCCGCCGTGGTTGTGACACGTATCGTTCCTGCGCCAACAGGCAATGAGGACGGAAGATCTAGCGCCATGACGGTGAGCCAGGGTTCGTGCCGGGCGTTGGAAACGAGCGTGAAAGTGTCTGAGGAATCCCACGCCTTGCTCGCCGGATCAGGATATAGCTTGAAGATTCCGCGCATATCCGTCGTCAGGTCGTGTATACCGCCCTGGGCGTCTTCAAATGAAACGCTGGTATTGTCACGGCCCATGCCCTCAGGCGAGCCTAGCGCTAGCGTGATGGTATCGCCTGCCCTGGCAGCAATCGGGAATGCATCCAGTCCAGTACACCCTGGCAGCAGGATTATTGCCACGAAAGTAGAGATCAGCACCCAACAGTTCCAAAGCGTCTTCTGAGTTGATACAGTCATTTTCTAGTTAGCCCCCGCTAATGATCACGGTAACTCAGCGATCCAATCCGTGCCAATGATTGATTGAACGCACAGTAACACCACATTACACTCAACTCTAAGTGGTCTGGAATTGATTTGCAATGACCAGGCCAGCCAGAATTAAATAAACAATTTCAATTATATACGTTATTTTTGTTTGCGACCGGCGTGCCGACTTGTAAGTATTTCCGACAATTAAATTGACCTTCGACTCATGACTACTTCGCTTTATTCTGAAAACGCTACGCTCGCAAAAGCCATAGCATTGCGCGAATCCGGCCAACTACCGGCCTCCCTGTCGCTACTCCATGTTGCATGCGATGAAAACCCCATGAACTCCACGGCTTGGCACCAACTGGGAATTGGGTACGTGCGCGCCGGCAAGATAGACCATGCGCGCCAGTGCCTCCTACGAGCCGCCGAGATTTCCCCGGACAGCATCGAGATCACCTCCCATCTGGCCAATATTTTCGTCCTAAAGAAAGACATGGATGCGGCTATCGAGCAAGCGAGAAAGCTTGTCACCTTGAATCCCGACGCCGCGGAAACTCACCTGTTTATCGGCAACCTCTATGCGTCTAGGGCGCAACTCGACGATGCGCTACACTGCGTTCGCGCCGCCATCGAAAGAGCACCAGCAATGGTCACAGCGTATA
>JBGSOE010000026.1:0-5090 GCA_041739295.1 Thiohalobacterales bacterium
CCTTCGTCGCTGTTGCAGACGATGTATTTGTCGCCCGGAAACGCACGCGGCATGAAGCTCCACTTGAGCCCAGTGGGAAAGCCCGCGCCGCCCCGCCCGCGCAGCGCGCTGGTCTTGAGTTCTGCAATGATGTCATCGCCCGGCATCTGCTCGGTGACCACCCGGCGCAGCGCCTGATAGCCGCCGTTGGCGACATAGGTCGCGAGCGACGCCGGTTCGGCTAATTCCTGCGTCCAGGAACAGACTTTGACGGTAGGCTTGAGCAAACTCATTTCAAATGGCCGTCACTTCAGTTTATCCAGCAGGTCATCCACCTTTTCGGGGGTGAGGTGCGTGTGCATGACATGGTTGTTGTGCAGGCACATCGGCGCGTCGCCGCAAGCCCCCATGCATTCGCCTTCCTTCAGGGTATAGCGGCCGTCTTCGGTGGTCTGACCGAAACCGATGCCGAGTTTCTCCTTCAGATGATCGCCGAGTTCCCCTGCGCCCATCAGCATGCACGGCAGATTGGTGCACAAGGTAATTTTGTGCCGTCCCACCGGCTGGGTGTCGTACATGTTGTAGAAGGTGGCTACCTCATATGCGGCGATCGCCGGCATGTCGAGATAATCGGCGACGTATTCGATGATTTCCGGCTTCAGCCATCCGCGTTCATTCTGTGCAATGCGCAGCGCGCCCATCACCGCCGACTGCTTCTGGTCGGCAGGATATTTGGCGACCTCCGCATCGATCAACGCGAGAGATTCAGCACTCAGCGGAAGGCTGTTCGAATCAGGATGAGCCATCAGCGGTCGATCTCCCCGAAAACAATATCCTGCGTGCCGATGATGGCCACCACGTCGGCAATCATGTGGCCGCGGCTCATCTCGTCGAGCGCCGCCAGATGCGCGAAACCCGGCGCGCGGATTTTCAGACGATAGGGCTTGTTGGCGCCGTCCGAAACCAGGTAGATGCCGAATTCGCCCTTGGGGTGTTCGACCGCGGCGTAGGCTTCACCCGCCGGCACGTGCATCCCTTCGGTGAAAAGCTTGAAGTGATGAATCAGCTCTTCCATGTTCTGCTTCATGTCTACCCGTGAGGGCGGCGCAACCTTGTGGTTGTCGATAATGATCGGACCGGGATTTTTGCGCAGCCAGTCGACGCATTGCTTGATGATGCGATTGGACTGACGAAACTCTTCGATGCGAACCAGGTAGCGATCATAGGAATCACCGTTGGTACCGACCGGAATGTCGAAATCTATGCGATCGTAGACTTCGTAAGGTTGCTTCTTGCGCAGGTCCCACTCGACCCCCGAGCCGCGCAGCATCGGCCCGGTGAAGCCGAGCGCTTTGGCACGTTCGGGCGAGACTACACCAATGCCTACCGTACGCTGCTTCCAGATGCGGTTGTCGGTCAGCAGGGTCTCGTATTCGTCGACATAGGTCGGAAAGCGCCGGGTGAAGTCATCGATGAAATCGAGCAGCGAGCCCTGACGATTGGCGTTCATGTCTTTCAGGGTCGCAGCATTGCGAGTGTGCTGCGCATGATATTGCGGCATGCTGTCGGGCAGATCGCGGTATACGCCGCCCGGGCGATAGTATGCCGCATGCAGGCGCGCACCGGAGACCGCCTCGTAGCAGTCCATCAGGTCCTCGCGCTCGCGGAAAGCATACAGAAACACCGTCATCGCGCCGACGTCGAGCGCGTGCGCGCCCAGCCACAGCAGATGGTTCAGGATGCGGGTGATTTCGTCGAACATCACACGGATGTATTGCGCGCGCTCCGGCACCTGTATTCCCAGCAGCTTTTCGATCGCCATCACGTAGGCGTGCTCGTTGACCATCATCGACACATAGTCGAGACGATCCATGTACGGCACTGACTGGAGAAAGGTCTTGTGTTCTGCCAGCTTCTCGGTGGCGCGATGCAGCAGGCCGATATGCGGATCGGCACGCTGGATCACCTCGCCGTCGAGTTCCAGCACCAAACGCAGCACACCGTGCGCAGCCGGGTGCTGTGGGCCGAAGTTCATCGTGTAGTTCCGGATTTCGGCCATCAGCGCCCTTCCCCGTAGCTTTCCTCGCGCACGATGCGTGGCGTGATCTCGCGCGGCTCGATTGACACCGGCTGGTATATCACGCGTTGTTGGGTCGGGTCGTAACGCATCTCGACATTGCCGGACAAGGGGAAATCCTTGCGGAACGGATGGCCGATGAATCCATAGTCGGTGAGGATACGGCGCAAATCGGGATGGCCCTCGAAGACGATACCGAACAGGTCGAAGGCCTCGCGCTCGAACCAGTTGGCAGACGGCCAGATATCGACCAGCGACGCCACCACCGGCAACTCGTCTTCAGGACAGAAGACCCGCACCCGCACCCGCTGGTTGTTCGACACCGACAGCAGGTGCACCACCACGGCAAATCGTGGCCCCTCCCAGGCACCGGCGCCATAGCCGGAATAATCCATGCCGCAGAGGTCGATCAGCTGCTCGAAACGGCAATCGGGGTGATCGCGCAAGGTAATCATGGTGGAGGCATACGCCTCTGGCCTGACGATGATCGTCAGTTCCCCAAGGCGCTCGACAAGCTCGACGAGCGCATCGCCAAGAATGCTTTTCAGACAAATAGAAATGGACTCGAGCGTCGCAGTCATGGTCACGAATCAACGGGCGATGGTGTTGGTGCGACGAATCTTGTTCTGCAGCTGGATGATGCCGAACAACAAGGCTTCAGCGGTGGGCGGGCAGCCCGGAACATAGATGTCCACCGGTACGATACGGTCGCAACCGCGCACCACCGAATAGGAATAATGGTAATAGCCTCCGCCGTTGGCGCAGGAGCCCATGGAGATCACCCAGCGCGGCTCGGCCATCTGGTCGTAGACCTTGCGCAGCGCAGGGGCCATCTTGTTGCACAGGGTGCCGGCCACGATCATCACGTCAGACTGCCGCGGACTCGGACGGAACACGATGCCAAATCGGTCGAGGTCATAACGCGACGCACCCGCCTGCATCATTTCCACCGCGCAGCATGCCAGACCGAATGTCATTGGCCACATCGAGCCGGTACGCATGTAGTTGATGAGTTGGTCAGCCTTGGTGGTGACGAAACCCTGCTCGAGAACGCCTTCGATGCTCACTTGCGCTCCCCAATGCCGGCCCGCTCTGCCAGATCTTCTGCCAGCCTTGGCATCTGCGCATCGCGGGCAGGCCTTTTCGCCGGGTCGATCCCCGCTGGCGCGGGGCCCCTCGCCCAACGGCTCAAAAGCCTTACTCCCATTCCAGCGCCCCCTTCATCCATTCGTAGATGAATCCGACCACCAGTATGCCGAGGAAGACCATCATGGCGACAAAGCCGGCCAGGCCGATTTCCTCCAGCACGATGGCCCAGGGGAAAAGGAAGGCAATTTCGAGGTCAAACAGGATGAACAGGATGGCGACCAGGTAATAGCGCACATCGAACTTCATGCGTGCGTCTTCAAAGGCCTCGAAGCCACATTCATAGGGCGAGAGCTTTTCGCTATCCGGGCGGTGCGGTGCCAGCAGGCCACCGGCGATGATCGGACCGACGCCAATTGCCAGGCCAACCAGAATAAACAACAGGATAGGGAGGTAGTTCTCCAGCACCGGGTTCCTCCGAGTTTGCCCGTGTCGGGCAGTTGAATAATTATGGCCCGAGTGTATTAGCGGAGCGTATCGACTGTCAAGCCGAAATTTGGTACATTTGTCTTGATAATCAAAAGCTTATTCAATAGCGATTGCTAATGATTCAATCAGGAATTTTGATGGTGCCGACGGCGAGACTCGAACTCGCACGACCTAGGTCACTACCCCCTCAAGATAGCGTGTCTACCAATTCCACCACGTCGGCCAAAGAGCTGGGCTCCCTGTAGGTACAGCAATTTACTGCGGGATATCTACCGCCCTCGAGCCGTTGCCCGGAACTGGCGCCGGCGTGGAGGCTGGCGCTTCAGGTTGCGTTGTCACGGGCACAGCAGTCCGATCCAGCACACTGGTCGACCTGTGTTGCTGAAGACCAAAATAGGCAAGGCCCAGGCTGGTGGCAAAAAACAGCGTTGCCAGGATGGCGGTGCTGCGGCTCAGAAAATTGGCCGAACCGGTCGAGCCAAAAAGGCTTCCTGCCGACCCACCTCCGAATGCGGCACCCATGTCGGCACCTTTGCCGTGTTGCAGCAATACCAGCGCAATCACGGAAACGGCAACCACAATGTGTACAAACCAGATCAATGTTTCCATATTTTTACTCTTACTTGGCCGCAGCCCGGCAAATCGCCACAAACTCATCGGCAACCAGAGAGGCACCGCCAATCAGGCCGCCGTCGATATCCGGCTTAGCCATTAATTCTGACGCATTCGAAGCTTTTACGCTACCCCCGTACTGGATCACCAGTTGATCCGCCACGCCAGAATCCAGTACGGCAATCTTGCCCCTGATGAAGGCATGCACCGCCTGCGCCTGTTCCGGCGAGGCGGTCTTGCCCGTTCCGATCGCCCAAACAGGTTCATACGCGATCACGGCCTTTGCCAGCGAGCCCACGCCCGCTGCGTTGATTACCGCATCAAGCTGACGCGCAACGACTGCTTCGGTCACGCCCGACTCGCGTTCGTCCAGGGATTCACCGACGCACAAAATGGGAATCAAGCCAGCTGCCTGGGCAACCCTATACTTGCTCGCGACCAGCGCGTCGGACTCGCCGTACAGGCTGCGCCGCTCCGAGTGACCGACGATGACATATTTGCAGCCAAAATCGAGCAGCATCGCGGCCGATACTTCGCCGGTGAACGCACCTTTGCTTTGTTCCGACACGTTTTGCGCGCCCCAGGCGATCGACGACCCGACGAGCAAAACCTGTGCTTGTGCCAAGTAGGGAAAAGGCACGCACACCACTGCCTCAATACCAGCCATGGCAGGCTTGATTGCAGCCAGCAGCGCGGCGTTTTCAGCCAGGCTGCCGTTCATTTTCCAGTTACCGGCTACGAGCTTTTTGCGCATGGGAATCTGCCAAACAAAAGTCCGCGATGGTAAGCGCAACGCGCCCGCGGGTCAACCGGCGGGCGCGTTTTCAGCGGGGGAATCCGATCAGCC
>JBGSOE010000087.1:0-14514 GCA_041739295.1 Thiohalobacterales bacterium
GGACTGTCCGTCGCCGCAGGTCGTGGTCATTCCCGACCTCATGGTCCCGCCGCAAGCAGGTATCAGCGGGCACTACCCGGTGGAAACGGCCTGGCTGCGCGCGCTGTATGCGCAAGGCGTGACGCTGTCCTCTGCCTGCTCGGGCGCGTTGCTGCTGGCCGAGGCCGGTCTGCTCAATGATCAGGATGCCACGACACACTGGGCCTATTGCGATGCGATGGGCGCGCACTACCCACGGCTGCGCATCCATCCGAACCGCGCGCTGGTCACGGCCGGTGAAGGGCAACGCCTGATCATGGCCGGTGGCGGCAGTTCCTGGAACGATCTGGGATTATTTCTGATCGCGCGCTTTTTCGGCGTCGAAGAGGCCATGCGCGTGGCGCGCCTGTATCTGCTCGACTGGCATCATATCGGTCAGCAACCGTTTGCGGCACTGACACGCAATCGCCAGATCGACGATGCACTGATCGCCAAATGCCAGACCTGGATCGCCGAGAACTATGAGCAGGACACGCCAGTGGCCAGCATGGCGCGACTGAGCGGATTGGCCGAACGCTCCTTCACTCGCCGCTTCGCGCGCGCGACCGGCATGTCGCCGATGGAATATGTGCACACACTGCGCCTCGAAGAATCCAAACACGTTCTGGAAACCACCCAGTTGCCGATCGAGGCCGTGGCCACCGAGGTCGGTTACCAGGATGCAAGCTTCTTCGGCCGCTTGTTCCGGCGCAAGGTCGGTCTGACACCGGCCCAGTACCGTAAGCGATTTACCGCCCTGCGCTCGGCGTTGCAGAAGGTGGGGGGTGCGGAATCAGCTTAGAACCTATCTCAAAAGGCATCTCGGCCGTCCATCCAGCGTTGCGGCCCCTGCTCCGGTGCGGGGCCGCGCAGCGGCAGACTATGTGTAAACTCCGCTCCTCGCAGGGTCCACGCCTTGCCTGAAGGGCCGTTCCGCGATTTTGAGATAGGTTCTAGTGCCCGCCCCTGGTTTCCCTGCCTGCTGCGCATCGGCATATATCTGTAACCTGAACGTCACATCCCTGCATTAGATTCCCCGCTTACGCGCAATCAAAAAATCCTGAACAAAGGGGAAAGACATGAAACACCACGCACTCGCAACCGCTCTGGCCATGATTTTCGCCAGCACTGCTGTCCACGCCACACCGGCTTTGAAGCATAAGCTGACTCTGGAAGTCATCGGCCAGCATCAGACCGGCGTATTCGACGAAGGTGCCGCTGAGATCGTGGCCCACGATCCGCGCAACCAGCGCTTGTTCGTCGTCAATGCCAACGCCGCGAGCGTGGACGTGCTGGATATCAACGACCCGGCCAATCCGCTGCTCATCGGCACCATCGACGCCTCCGCCCTGGGCGGCGGCGCCAACAGTGTTGCCGTGCACAAGGGCGTGGTCGCGGTCGCCATCGAAGCGAATGACAAGCAGGCCCCGGGTGTGGTTGCGTTCTATAACGCCGGCGACCTCACGCTGATCAACAGCGTGCCGGTCGGTGCGTTGCCGGACATGGTGACGTTCAGCCCCAACGGCCGTTATGTGCTGGTAGCCAATGAAGGCGAGCCGAACGATAACTATGATGTCGATCCCGAGGGCTCGGTGAGCATCATCGATCTGCGCAATGGCGCGCAGCATGCCACGGTGGAAACCGCGGATTTCTCGGCTTTCAACGGCAAGGAAGACAGACTGCGCGCCAAGGGCGTGCGCATCTTCGGACCGAACGCCACGGCCGCGCAGGATTTCGAGCCGGAGTACATCACCATTTCCAATGATTCACGACAGGCCTGGGTGAGTCTCCAGGAAGCCAACGCCTTCGCACTGATCGACATCAAACGCGCCAAGGTCACCGATATCCTGCCACTCGGTACCAAGGATCACAGCGCTGGCGGCAATGAACTCGACGCCAGCGACCGCGACGGTGGCATCAACCTGGCCAGCTGGCCGGTCCAGGGCATGTTCCTGCCCGACGCGATCGACAGCTATGAGTTCCGCGGCAAGACCTTCATCGTCAGCGCCAACGAGGGCGACACCCGCGACTACGATGGTTTCAGCGAAGAGGAACGGGTCGGCGACCTCGCACTGGATCCGACCGCCTTCCCCAATGCGGCCGAACTCCAGGAGGATGCCGCGATTGGCCGCCTGAAGGTGACCAGCACCGCGGGCGATACCGATGGCGATGGAGATTTCGATAAGCTCTATAGCTTCGGGACACGATCATTCACCATCTGGGATGCAAACGGTAAGCGCGTATATGACTCAGGCATCGACATCGAGGCCCTCACTGCGCTGCATCTGACGAGCGACTTCAACAGCGACAATTCCGAGAACGACTCTTTCGACAGCCGTTCCGACGACAAGGGTCCGGAACCGGAAGGTGTGGCGCTGGGCCAGATCAATGGCCGTACCTATGCCTTTATCGGGCTGGAGCGCGTTGGCGGCATCCTGGCCTACGATGTCACCAACCCCCATCGAGTGCAGTTCGTCGACTATCTCAACAACCGCAACTTCAGTGTCGACGCCCAGTTGCCGGATGGCACGACGAATCCGCTCGTCGGCGATCTGGGTCCGGAAGGACTGACCTTCATCCCGGCCCAGCAGAGCCCCAACGGCAAGCCGATGTTGGCGGTGGGCAATGAAATCAGCGGCACGACGACACTATTGCAGATCAATGTCGAACGGTTGGGCAAGAACATACAATAATCAAGCGCAGGCACGGCGCGGTGAATTGCCGCGCACACCGCGGACGCCCCTCTGAACGAGGGGCGTTTTCAATCGGGGAAAGATCAGAGCCTCACGTAACAACGTGACCGCTGTTATCAGGTGCGGGCTTGCTCGCAAAGACCGGGACTATCAGTCCTTTTGAGCGGCGATCACGCGATATGCGCCGCAGCCAATTCCTTCCAGCGCCTATTCACCGAGACGCCAGCGCACTTGCCGATCGAGGCCGGGGCCACCTGGTCGGTTACCAGGACGCAAGCTTCTTCGGCCGGTTGATCCGGCGCAAGGTCGGACTGACTCCGGCCCATCGCAGCGACACCGTACGAATCGGATAGGACAATGGATTTCACTCCACAGGCAAGCGCAGAATCAGCACTTGAAAGAATACAAACTCATTATCTACCGCAAGAGCATCCTCGGGAGTACAGGAACGATAAACACCCTTTCCGCCCATAAGCAACCGCTAAGGCAAAGTTATTCACGGGCCACGGGGCCTGCCACCTCACGAAATCTTGCTCACTTCAGTCCTCGCCCTCGAAAAATTCCGCCTCGCCACCGCCGCGTTCCGGTCCATCCCGGCCATCAGGCCAACCGACGTTGATCGCCACGGAGAGCGCAGCGAAGGTGATTAGTCGCCGATAGGCAACACCGTCTGCATATTCGGAGTATGAGCGGCAGCGAGTGCGGAGAAAGGGTATGCAGCGGATTCTCATCGACGGTATCCGCAGTCAGGTAGCCGTTCTCGATGTCGCACTCCAGCAGTCCCTGCCGTTCCAGAAAGCAGCCAATGCACCGGTAAGGGCGTGTGCAAGCCGGGTGAGTTCCTCGCCGGTCGGTGCCTTCACCCAGCGAACGCGTGCGGCTACGCTGGCGCCATCGACATAGACACCATCCAGAAACAGCAGCATGTCGCTGTTGCGAAAAAAGTTTATCAACCGGCATGCTACTGATATCGCATATCGGTTGATATCCGCTTCGTGGTAAAACCACATCACTCTGCATTGTTTGAGAACAACACCATGAATCTGCCGCCGCTGCCCGATGCCCATGCACTCGCCGTTCTTGTCCTGATCGTGGTCGCCCTGTATCTGTTTACCCGTGAACGTATTCCGCTGGAGACATCCAGCCTGGCGGTGCTGGCTTTGCTGGCGGCGGGTTTCGAACTGTTTCCCTATGCACGCGAGGGTATGAGCCTGCATGCGGTGGATTTTTTCCATGGCTTTGGCCATGAGGCGCTGGTGGCGGTGTGTGCCCTGATGATTGCCGGTCAGGGTCTGGTGCGCACCGGCTCGTTGGAACCGGTGGGGCGGGGGCTGGCGCGCATGTGGGCCCGGAGTCCGCTGTTTTCCCTGTTGCTCACCCTGCTGGCCGGGGCGGTGCTCAGCGCGTTCGTCAACAATGTGCCCATCGTGGTACTGCTGTTGCCGATTCTGGTGAGCATATCCCTGCGCACCAACCGGCCGGCGTCGGCCATTCTCATGCCCATGGGTTTTGCCACCCTGGTGGGCGGCATGAGCACCACCATCGGCACCTCCACCAATCTGCTGGTGGTGTCAGTGGCGGCGGACATGGGCCAGCGCCGACTGGAGATGTTCGATTTCGTGGTGCCTGCCGCGATAGCCGGTGGTCTGGCCATTGTATATCTGTGGTTGATCGCCCCGCATATGCTGCCCCGGCGCGAGGGCCGCATGGAAGATACCTCGCCGCGCATTTTTACCGCTCATCTGTATGTGGAGGAAGACAGTTTTGCCGAGGGTAAGCCCCTGTCGGAGGTGATCGAAAAGGCTGGCGGCAAACTGCGCATTGCGCAGATTCATCGCGACAGCGGCACGGTGATTACCCCCTTGCCCGATGCCCTGATCAGGGCGGGTGACCGGCTCAGCGTGCGCGATACGCCGGATAATCTGAAGGAATACGAAAAGGCACTGGGCGCCCGGCTCTATGCCGGCGATGAACCGGTGGACGAGGAGCATCCCCTGCAGGCGGAAGACCAGCAACTGGCGGAAATCGTCATAACCCAAGGCTCGCCGCTGGAAGGCAACACCCTGTCCCGGCTGCGCTTTGCCGATTATTACCAGCTGGTGGTTCTGGCCCTGCATCGCGCCGGACCGGCTGCGCGCACCCTGCGGGAAGACGTGGGTGATGTGCGGCTGAACATCGGCGATGTGCTGCTGGTGCAGGGCAATCGCGAGCAGATTGCCGACATCAAACGCAGCGGTGAATTCCTGGTCCTGGATGCCACCAGCGACCTGCCGATGAGTAAGCGGGCACCGCTGGCGCTGCTGATCATGGCGGCGATCATCGGCGTGGCCGCCCTGGGCGTTTTACCCATCGCCATCAGCGCGGTGTGTGGCGTGCTGCTGATGATCATCACCCGCTGCCTGAGCTGGCGCGACACGGCCCAGGCCCTGAGCACGCCAGTGATCATGATCGTGGTGGCCAGCCTTGCCCTGGGCACGGCGCTGTTGAAAACGGGCGGTGCGGAATACCTGGCCCAGTTGTTTGTCAGCATCAGCCTGGGGGCGTCACCGAGCCTGATCCTCAGCGGTCTCATGCTGGTCATGGCGGTGCTGACCAATATCGTTTCCAACAATGCTGCCGCGGTCATCGGCACACCCATTGCCATCAGCATGGCCCAGCAATTGAACCTGCCGGCCGAACCCTTCGTGCTGGCGGTGCTGTTCGGTGCCAACATGAGCTATGCCACGCCCATGGCCTACAAGACCAATCTGCTGGTGATGAACGCCGGCGGTTATACATTCATGGATTTCGTGCGTGTCGGCGTACCGCTGACACTGATTGTGTGGCTGGCATTATCCTGGTTACTGCCGATGATGTACGGCCTGTGACACCCATCCAGTAAGCCTGTCCGGCGCAACAGAAACGCAACGGGGTCAGGCCAATGAATGGCACTTACTTAAGAACAGTAGTATAGAACGATAAACGCCCTTTCCGCCCATGAGCAACCGCTAAGGCAAAGGTATTCACGGGCCACGGGGCCTACCACCTCACGAAATCTTGCTCACTTCAGTCCTCGCCCTCGAAAAATTCCGCCTCGCCACCGCCGCGTTCCGGTCCATCCCGGCCATCAGGCCAACCGCACCCTGCCGTGCCCTGCGGGTGACAGCAATCTGGGGTGAACGATTGAATTGATCCTACCAACGGAATTCGAAGCGCGCTTTGCTTAAGGAACCTCTGATTAATTCGCTGAAGCGGCATCTGCCGCGTTGCAGCCGGGCTCAAAATACTCATTTACGCTGTGTAAACTCCGTTTTTTTCGCCCGTCTGCGCCTTGCATCTGCTCGCTTGATCAAATTAATCAGAGGTTCCTTAAGGCGTTGTCGCGGAGCTGCGCGCCGGGATGACCCTTGGCCAGATCGGCGGCATGACATTCTCTTTAGGCGCAATATAATGAGCTGCGGTATAAATTATCGGGGTGCGGCAGCCCATAGCACCTGAGGCTAGACGCGCTCCCACAGGTCGTAGAATAATTTCTGTATTCACAACTAATTCACACCAGAGATAAGCCATGGGTAAAAACCGGCTCGAGGCCTTTAGTGATGGCGTGCTCGCCATTATCATCACAATTATGGTGCTGGAAATGAAGGTGCCGCACGGGGATGACTTCGCTGTCCTCGGCCCGCTGCTGCCAGTGCTGCTGAGTTATGTACTGAGCTTCGTGTACCTGGCCATTTACTGGAACAATCATCACCACATGCTGCACGCTACCCAGCGTGTTACAGGTGGCGTCTTGTGGGCGAATCTGCACCTGCTGTTCTGGTTGTCGCTGTTCCCATTCGTCACGGGCTGGATGGGTGAAAATCATTTTGCACCAGCGCCCCTGGCACTGTATGGCATCGTGTTGCTGATGGCAGCCATCGCCTATTGGATTCTGCAGCGCGTCATCATCGCCAGTCAGGGTACCGATTCGCTGCTTGCCAAGGCGGTCGGCCGTGACATCAAAGGAAAGCTATCACCGCTTTTGTACAGCATCGCGATACTGATGTCCTTTGTCGCACCCTGGGTCTCTGGGGGAATTTACGTCTTCGTAGCACTGATGTGGCTGGTGCCGGATCGCCGCATCGAAAATATCTTGCGGGAAACATCGTAGGAAGGGTTCACAGCACATTGCTCTGTAACCCATCACTTCATAGGAGGGACTTGTGTAACGATGAGTTGCGCTGTGCTTCACCCATTCTAGCTGGATGCCTGGGTACTACCCCGCCAACGGCTCTGAACGGCCTTGCAGGCCGGCGGCGAGCATGGCGATATCATGTGACAACTGATCCTGGGCACCTTTGGCTTGTAGTTGACCCAGCTGTTGTAGAAGTTTTTCCTTGCGTTTGGCGACAAGTCGAGCAACAGCGAGAATACCCGTCAGCACATCCTGCTTGCGTTCACGGCCTAATGTGCGCGCGTCCGGTGCGATATTGAGCATGAGTTCCAGCAAACGTTCCGACTGTTCCAGCGTGGCCTTTTTGATCAGTCGGCGCAGCTGATCACCGAACACTTGCACGTCGTGGTAATCACCGAGGAGATCCTGCAAACGCTGCAGACGGCGAATGACCGAATCGCTGCCCTTGAGTTCAGCGCGCAGTGGCGACAGCAGATAACGGATGCGCTTGCCGCATATACGTGCGGCATGCAGCTGATCTTCATCTTCACGGGTTTCGATATGCCGCAGATGATAGGTCAGTTCAGTGGCCAATTCTTCGAGGTGCTCACCACAGAGATGCCCGAGCGAATCCGCTACAATATTCGAATTATCAAGTGTCTCGTTGTGCGCGAGCACCGTGCGTACCTGCTGTTCCAGACGAAGAAAATCCTCCAGGACATCAACACGCAGGACCCGATGGGCCTCGGCGGCACGCCGCTCAAGCTGGCGTACCAACCAAACGTAGCCTAGACGCGCTTCACCCCGTACCTGACGTTCATTACCCTGTAACCAACTGAGCTGCACATCGGCATCACGCGCCTTGTTGGTGTCGCGTGCGAGTAACCGCAGGCGCTTGCGCAGTTTCTTCGGCAGTGACGGGAAGGCCTCGGGATAGGCACCAAAGGTACTGCGCAATTGGCGCATGCCGACACGGAAATCGTGCAGTGCTTCGGGATTGGGATTTTTGCTCAGCCGCACATAGGCCTCATGCGCCTTGTCGAGCTGTACCGAGGCGATGATGGCCGCAGCCTGCGGCACCGGCATCGCCAGTAACGGGCGTAGTGGACTGCTGGATCGTGGTGCGCTTCGGGTTGGGCGGATACTGCTCCCCATAGCCTGCTCCGTGGTCTCGGTCATGATCTGCCCTCATATGCCTCGCGGGGCTCTGTGTTCGCCGTATCCGAAAACAAAACGCCCGGCTTTCATTTCGACTGCCAGGCTGCACCAAGCATGGCGGACTTGGCCGGTGTGTCAAGTTGGGGGCGGATTTTAACCGCATCTGCCGGTCAGGGCCAGAAAACCCGCCGATCCGCCTAGCCAGCGATGATAACAGCGCCTACAGCGTGCAGTTACAGCAGCAGAACCAAGGCCGTCCACACATTGTCCAGCAATTGGGACTGGGCCTGCGCGCGCGGATGAATGCCATCCGGCTGCATCAGCTCGGCATGGGTCGCCACCCCTTCGAGCAGAAAGGGCACCAGCGCGGTCTGCTGCTCCCGTGCCAGTGTGGTGTAGATATTCGCAAAGGCTGCAGTATAGGTGGAGCCGTAATTGGGCGGCAGACGCATACCCAGCAGCAGCACGCGCGCCTGTGCCTCGTGTGCCATCGCTATCATGGCCTGCAGATTGTCCTGCGTCTGCGCCAGCGAGAGACCACGCAGGCCATCGTTGCCACCGAGTTCCAGGATGACGATGTCGAATGATTCGCGCGCAAGCAATGCGGGCAATCGACTGCGACCACCGACCGTGGTATCACCACTGATACTGGCATTGATGACGACATGCGGATAACCCTGCGCACGCAGCCGTTGCAGCAGCAGGGCCACCCATCCTGCTTCGATTTCGATACCATAGGCGGCACTGATGCTGTCGCCGAGTATCAGAATGCGCGGAGCAGCCGCATCTGCGCCAGCGTCTGCCAGAGCGAGCGCGGGACTCAACCACATCAAACCCCACAGGATGATCATGCATAACCGCTGTCTCATGTCCGCTCGCCACCTCAGCAAAAATGTCCCGACCCAGTCCGGTACGCTGACGATCCTTGACAATGTCACCGTTGAGATCAACCGTGGCGACAGTCTGGCCATTGTCGGTGCCTCCGGCTCCGGCAAATCCACCCTGCTCGGACTGCTCGCCGGTCTGGATGTTCCCAGCGCGGGTGAAGTCTGGCTGGAAGATGTCTGCCTGAACGCGCTGGATGAAGACGGTCGTGCGCGTCTACGCGCGGCACACATGGGCTTCGTGTTCCAATCCTTCCAGCTGCTGCCCAGTCTGACCGCACTGGAGAATGTCATGCTGCCACTGGAACTCGCCGGTCGCAGTGATGCAATAGAACAGGCCCGCGACTGGCTCGAGCGCGTCGGACTAGGCTCTCGCTTGGATCACACACCGAAGCAACTGTCCGGCGGCGAGCAGCAACGCGTCGCCATCGCGCGCGCCTTCGCCACCCGTCCTGCCCTGTTGTTTGCCGATGAGCCAACCGGCAACCTCGATCGCAGCACCGGCGCGCGGGTGATCGATCTGCTGTTCGAATTGAATCAGTCGCAGCACACCACATTAGTGTTAGTCACCCACGACAGCTCGCTCGCCGATCGCTGCACACGGCACCTGCAACTCGATGCAGGACGCTGCGTGGAATCCACAGCATGATGCGGACGCCGCGGCTGGCCTGGCGTTTACTGCATCGTGATTGGCGCGCAGGTGAAGTACAGGCGCTGCTGTTCGCGCTCGCCATCGCCGCAGCGACGACCACCGCTGTTACCGGATTTTCAGAACGGCTGGCGTTGACACTGACCCAACAGACGACCGATCTGCTGGGTGCGGATCTGGTGTTGGAACAATCTCAACCAACGCAGGATGCGTGGCTGGCCCGCGCGCGGAATATCGGCCTGAAAAACACCCGTGCGGTAGAGTTTGCAAGCATGGCTGTAGCCGAGGCAGGGTTGCAGCTGGTCAGCGTAAAAGCCGTCGGCACCGACTACCCGCTGCGCGGCGCGGTGCGCGTCGCCGCTGAGCCTTTCGGATCGGAACTGCCGACTGCGCAGATGCCGGAACCCGGCACGCTGTGGATCGAATCGCGGCTGTTCGCCATGCTGAAATTGCAGCCAGGAGATACGTTGCGTATCGGCGAAGCGGATTTCACCATCACGCGCGTGCTCGGTTTTGAACCGAGTCGCGGTGGTGATCTTCTCAATCTGTCGCCACGCGTGCTCATGCGCCTGGAGGATCTGCCGCGCACCCAGGTCATTCAACCCGGCAGCAGGGTGAAATATTTCAGCCTGTTCTCCGGCACGGCGGCGGACATCACTCGCTACCGCGACTGGTTGCTGCCGCAATTGGCAGATCAGGATCGGCTGGTCGATGCCCGCACCGGCCGCCCGGCGGTCGCCAATGCGCTGGATAAGGCCGAACGCTATCTGGGGCTTGCCAGTCTGGTGGCCATCGGACTTGCCGGTGTGGCCGTGGCGATGGCGGCGCGGCGTTACAGCGCGCGTCATTACGATGTGAGTGCGATGTTGCGCTGTCTCGGTGCTGTGCAGCGCGACATCGTTGCATTGTATCTGTTACAGATGCTGATACTGGGTCTGGGTGGAAGTCTGGTGGGTGCCGCGCTGGGCTGGCTCGGACAACAGGGTCTGGTGCGACTGCTCGCTGATCTATTGCCACTGACACCGCCGCCGGCCGGACCCATGCCGTTGCTGCTGGGTATTGCGACTGGATTGATCACACTGGCTGGCTTCGCTCTGCCGCCGGTATTGCGCTTGCGCCAGGTATCGCCACTGCGGGTGCTGCGTCGCGATCTCGCCCCGCTGCCAGCGCGCGCCTGGCTGGTGTATGGCCTGGCACTCTTCACGCTATTGCTGCTGATGTGGCGCTATACCGGGGATCTGCGCCTCACCCTGATTGTCGCCGGTGGTGCTGCGGCCAGCACGTCGTTGATGCTCGGTCTTGCGCTGATCCTGCTATCACTCGCGCGGCGACTACGGCAGCATGTCGGTGCTGCCTGGCGTTTCGGCATCAACAGTCTGTGGCGACGCGGTGCGGCTAGTGTCAGTCAGATCTTTGCCTTCGGCCTGGTGATCATGGCGGTCAGTATCACTACCCTGCTGCGCACCGATTTACTGGCCAGCTGGCAGACACAGCTGCCGGCGAATGCACCCAATCAGTTCGCTATCAACATTCTGCCGCACGAACGCGATGCCTTCGCCGACATGCTGCGTGCCGAGGGTATCGACAGCGCACCCGTTTATCCCGTGGTGCGCGGCCGGATGCTTACTATTAACGATACGCCGGTACGCACAGCGGTAAGTAAAGAGGCGCAGGACAGCAACGCCCTGCACCGCGATTTGAATTTGACCTGGAGCGCGTCACTGCCGGACGACAACCGTATTGTCGCCGGTAACTGGTTCGGCACCAATACATCCGCTATGGCAGAAGTCTCGGTCGAATCAAAACTCGCCGAGCGACTTGCCATTAAGCTTGGCGATGAATTGGGATTTCTGATCGCCGATCAAACCCTGAGTGCGCGGGTGACGAGTCTACGCAGTGTCGAATGGGATTCGTTCCGGCCGAATTTCTATATGATCTTCCCACCCGGCCTTCTGGAACAGTTTCCCAGCACTGCCATGACCAGTTTCTACCTCGCACCCGATCGACAAGCCGTATTACAACGTCTGGTCGCGAGTTTCCCGGCCGTCACAGTGCTGGATGTCGGTGTACTGCTCGGTGAAGTGCGCCGTATTTTCGATCAGGTCACGCTGGCCGTGGAATACATTCTGATGTTCGTGCTGCTCGCTAGTCTCGCCGTGCTGTTCGCCGTATTGGCCTCCAGCCATGACGAACGCATCCAGGAAGGTGCCCTGCTGCGCGCGCTCGGTGCCAGCCGCCGTCAGGTACGGAGCAGTCATTTCGCCGAGTTCGCGCTACTTGGTTTGCTATCCGGACTGCTCGCAGCCATCGGCACAGAGCTGATCAGTGCCTTGCTGTACACGCAGATATTCCATTTGGATTACGCCTGGAAGTGGCCAGTATGGATTGCCGCTCCGCTAGGCGGCCTGCTGATCGTGGCGGTTGCCGGTGCCTGGGGCACACGCAAGATCCTGTCGCAACCACCGGCGGTATTGTTGCGGGATGCCTGACCACGCATGGATCATGATCATTAAGGAACCTCTGATTAAGCGAGCAGATGCAAGACGCGGACAAGCGACTCGAACATATCGGACGCGCGGCGTGCGCCGCTGAATCCGACCTACGTTAACCCGCAAATAAACGTAGGTCGGATTCAGGCCGAAGGCCGCGTCCGACAGTTTCAATAGAACCTATCTCAAAATCATAGATCGCGTCTCTAGGCAAGGCGCAGATAGGCGACCCGAAGAGCGAGGTGCGTAGCACCGGGTAACTAACGGAGTTTACACGGAGCCTGTCGCTTCCCGGCCCCGTATTTTGAGCCTGGCCACAACGCGGCAGATGCCGCTTCAGCGAATTAATCAGAGGTTCCTAGCTGTTCGGCGAGAATACACCGTGATCGCAGGACAGATTGGCTCGCGCTACTTTACTTCTGCGTACCCGCGCATAGCTGACCAAGCTGCACAGCAATCTCCTCGCTCAGCTGTGAAACGGCCATGCTGGATGCGTTCACCAGGGCCGCATAATCCGGACCAGCTGTACTCTTATGAATGGTCGAGGTCGTTGCCATTGCAAGTTTCGCGGATGCTTCTGCAATAATGCTCCACTTCACGTCTAGTGTGGCATCCCCACTCAACTGCCCGTCAAACTGAAGGACATCAAGTTCCACTCGATACACTGGCGCGAAAGGTCCACTGTTGCGATAATTCACGACACGCTCAGACTGTAACAGGCTCGATACATTCTTTATCAGTGTGCGGGAAAAATCGTCTTCCAGGGAACCACCCCAGCGATGGAATTCATCCATATTCATCTGATTCAATCCGATACGCGTCACAATACGCGGCTGATCAAGATACCTTGGCCAACTGATTGGCCCAACGCTAATGGCCTGGTTGCCACAACTGCCGGCCACAGTGGCATTTCCCATCGGCCGAGCATCCGCGCTCAGCACATAGAAATCCACGCGTGGCGAACTGGCACAGCCGGCCAGAAACAACATCGCCAGCCATGCCGCAATACCCGAGTTCCATTCCCACTTATATCCGGTCATTATTTTTCCTTGCCGCGAAGCAAAGCTTCCGGGTGACGTTCAAGATAATCGGAAAATATCCGCAACGAGCGTGCCGCATCGCCCAACTCGCGCAGGGATTTCTGCAGCTCCTGTGACATCGGCGAGTCTTGCGCAATCATATTATCCATAGATTTAAGCGTCCCTTCCGCCTGAACGATTGTTTTATTGAGACTGGCTATCGTCTTGCTCATATCAGCACCGATTTTGTCAAACGGAAATTCTTTTAGCTTGTCGAGTATATCGGTGACACTCCGGGTAATTTCCTCAAGCGAGGTCGGCACCGTAGGAAATACCGGATAGCCACTTGCTTGCTGCAACTCTTCCTTTTTGGCATGAGGAAAAAAGGCAAGGTCCACATAGAGCTTACCGGTCAGGAGATTTCCCGTCTTCAACTGGGCTCTGAATCCGCGCGAAATTAGCTGATTCACCGTGTTCATTCTCTCAGCAGCTGTGATACCAGCGGAACTATCACCTAATCGCTCTGGTTCAACCTCTACGAGTACCGGAATGATAAAATCCTGCTTGTCCCTGTCGAATTGCAAGTCCACAGATATAACCTTTCCGAGATAGATACCCCTAAACTCAACCGGCGCACCGGGTTCCAGGCCACGCACGGACCCGTCAAAAAAGAGCAGGTATTTCACCTTCTGGGTAATTTCACGTTCAAAGGCGTCAGCACGAGTATCGTACAGTGTGAACACCTGATCCTTCTGTGCCACATCACCTAGCGGTATATTCGGAGGATTCTCGAAGGCAAGGCCACCGGTCAACAGACTGACCGCGGACTCCATGTTTACATCGACACCGGTTGCTGACAGTGAGACATCAATGCCGCTGGCATTCCAGAAGCGGGTATTTTTCGTGACCTTGATATGATGTGGTGCATAGATAAATATCTTGAAGTCGACAGTTTCATTATCCTCAGACAGCTGGTAGCTGACCACTTCGCCCACCTTGATCTGACGAAAATAAATCGGCGCACCGATATCCAGTGAGCCACGGCGTGCAGCCTTAAGTTGGAAAAGCTGCCCCGGCTGATCGGCAGTGACCACCGGCACCGACTCCAGGCCGGTAAATTTCTTCACGAACTTTCCACCGCTAACCGGATCTATGGCGATATAAGCACCGCCCAGCAAGGTACCCAGTCCGGAAACGGAGCCACCACTGATGCGAGCCTTGACCACCCAAAAGCGGGTCTTCTCCGTCAAGTACCCCGAGGCACCTTTGTTCATTTGCACGGTTACCTGCACATGCTTCAAGTCTTTCGTAATATCCACCGATTCCACCAAACCTACATCGACATCTTTATATTTGACCTTGGTCTTGCCGGCCTCGATGCCTTCGGCGTTATCGAAAATAATATTGATCGTCGGCCCTACCTCGGACAACGATTTATAGGCTACCCATGCACCGATCAGTGCAGCAGCAAT
>JBGSOE010000124.1:0-2536 GCA_041739295.1 Thiohalobacterales bacterium
ATCAGTGCAGCAGCAATCGGGATTATCCAGACAATGGATATCCCCTTTCGAGGCTTTACAAGCGCCTCAGGGATATCAATTTCCGCCATTTCACCGGCTGTCTTGTCTGTCATCTGTTGACTCCATATTGTCCCAGATTTCACGGGGATCGAAGGTCAAGGCCGCGATGATGGTCAGCACCACCACCGCACCAAAAAATATTGCACCCACACCTGCCTCAATAGTGGCCAGGTTACCCAGATGCACTAACGCGACCATAATCGTCACGACATAGATATCGGTCATGGACCAGCGTCCGATCGCTTCAGTGATGCGATAGAGACGGGTTCGTTCCAAGGGTCGCGATGTTGATTTCCGCTGCACCGAAATCAGCAGGTAAATGAGGATAAAAAGCTTTGTCAACGGCACCACGATACTGGCGAACAAAATCACCAGACCGATTGGCCATTCATCGTGCTGCAGAAAATAGATCACCCCGCTTATAATGGTATCTTCCTGCACATTCCCCAGCGATGTCACCACGGTCATGGGCAGTAAATTAGCCGGTATATAACAAAGGAAGGCAGCAATAACCAAGGCCCAGGTGCGCGCAATACTGTTGGGCTTGCGTTTATGCAAGGCAGCGCCACAGCGTGGACACACTAATTCAGCATGCGGTCCAGAGGGTGCCTTGCTCAACAGACTGCAACTGTGACAGCTCAGCAGTCCGGCATCCGCCGCGGTTATCAGCCTATCCGTCATCGCTGGTATTCCACTTTGTTCCAGACCAGCTGTGAGTCCGTGTTTGCTGCGGCGGCGGCCAAGGTAACAATCAACAGCACAAAAGACCACAGTGCCAACCCGGGGATAATTTGCGCCATGCCGACCAGCTTCACGATCGCAACCAGAATTCCGATGAGAAACACCTCCATCATGCTCCAGGGCTGCAGATGCTGCGAAAAACGAAATATTGCTGCCATGCGCCAGGGCACACGATTAAATCTGAGTGGCAGGAATACATACAGCTGAATCAATAACTGAATCAGCGGTAAGGCAATCGTCGTCAGCAGAACCAGGATAGCGATCTCCCACTTGCCCTGGTTATAAAGATCGATCGTGCCGGAGATCAGCGTGGTCTGAGTCGTCTGCCCTTGCAGCTTGAAGGCAAGAAACGGAAAGGCATTGGCCACCATAAACAGGACCAGGCCGGCAAGCGTCAAGGCCAAGGTGCGGTCAATACTATTTTCAACGCTCTTATGTAGCTGAGCATTGCAGCGCCGGCAGAGGGAAACACAGTGCCGCCCCTCCCGCGCAGGAATGCGCTGCAATAAATCACACTCATGACAAGCAATGAGATTTAGGGTATTCATCCATGCATTCTCACTGTATGAGGAATCCGTTTATGGCCAGACTGTGCTACATAAGAATCGGTGTCGCATGCCAGCGTTGCAGCGCGATAAATTCTCGCGCAACCATTTTTTGGGTGCAAACAGAATCGTGCAGCAAATCAGCTGCTGACCGAAGGCGTTCGATCAGCGCCTTCGGTCATTTCAATATCAGCCTGATCGACCCACTCCATGAACAGCTGATAGCCAACGGCCAGCAGCACAGCGCCGATGAAAAGACCGACAATGCCCGCGGATACCATGCCGCCCAACGCACCAAGTAATATCACCGGCATGGGCGCATCCACACCCCGGCCGAGCAGCAGCGGCTTGAGCACGTTATCCGCCATCCCGGCGACCAGTAGATAAACCGTCCAGACAATGCTCCAGGTTGTGGAGAGTTCGCCTGCCCACCAGATGTAACCCAAAACGGGTAACGTGACGAACATAGCCGGCAATTGGACTATGCCTAACAGCATCACGATAAACGCCAGCGGGCCGGCCGCCGGAATGCCGGCCAGAAAAAAGCCTATACCCAGCAACAGCGCCTGAATGAACGCCACACCAATAACGCCGACGGCTACCGAACGAATGGTTGCAGTGGTGAGACGTTGCATCTGCGGTCCTTTGCCAGCCCTCGACACGCGATTCAAAATGCGTCCGGTGGCCTGACTCCCGGACTCGCCATACGCCATGATAATCCCACTAACGATTAGCGCACCCAGAAACAGGAACACCGACCCCATGATTCCTGCTGCGAACGAGAGCATATTCTTGGCGAGATCGGTGAGTTGAGGCTTTATCTTTTGCAGGAAGGCCGGCAGATTATCGGCTGCGGATGACCAGGTCGCATAGAGCTTCTTGCCGATCACCGGCCATTCAGCAACGGCGGGATCGGGTTGCTTGATAGTCACAGTATTGTTTGTGAAAGCCACGTACGAAGTATGCATATGATCCGCGAACGAGCTACCAAGTATCACGGTAGGTACGCCGATCAGCAGTAATCCGGCGAGTACCAGCGCCGTCGCGGCAGTCCCACGCCGCCCCCCGAACATCTGCGTGATGCGCACATGCAGCGGATACAACGCCACCGCCAATATCAATGCCCACAACATCAGCCCCATGAACGGGGCAAAGATTTTGGCACACATGACCACCAGAAAGGCGATCAG
>JBGSOE010000137.1:0-3631 GCA_041739295.1 Thiohalobacterales bacterium
TCTGGCGCGGCGGCTGTGCGCCAACTGCAAGAAGCCGGTCAACATTCCAGCGCACACATTGCTTGAAGAAGGCTTCACCCAAGCGGATATTGATGCCGGTCTCAAAATCAATGCGCACAATCCCGAGGGCTGTGACCAATGCACGGGCGGTTACAAGGGGCGCGTGGGAATATACCAAGTGATGCCAATCTCCGATGAGATGTCGCGCATCATTATGGATGGCGGCAACGCCATCCAGCTGGCCGATCAGGCACGCAAGGAAGGCATTGCCGACCTGCGGCTCTCTGGCCTGCGCAAAGTCAAACAGGGCGTTACCAGTTTGGAAGAAGTTAACCGCGTGACCAAGGACTAAACCATGGCGGAAAAAGCACTCAAACTCGATCTGTTTGCCTGGGAAGGCACGGACAAAAAGGGCAATCGCGTCAAAGGCGAGAGCCGCGGCACCAACCCAAACTTGATAAAGGCCGAGCTACGCCGCCAGGGCGTGGTGCCTATCAAGGTCAAGAAGAAATCAGCACTGAGTACTGCCGGCAAGGGTAAGGCGATAACACCTAAAGATATCGCCATCTTCGCCCGCCAGCTCGCCACCATGATGACCTCGGGCGTACCACTGGTGCAGTCCTTCGACATCATTGGCAAGGGTCACGAAAACCCCAATATGCAAATCCTGGTCATGGCAGTGAAGGCCGAAGTCGAAGGCGGCAGCAATCTGGCTGACTCGCTGCGCAAGCACCCACTATATTTCGATGATCTAGTCTGCAACTTAGTGGAGGCGGGCGAGGCGGCAGGTGTGCTCGACACCTTGCTGGACAAGATCGCGACCTATAAAGAAAAGACCGAAATCCTCAAGGCCAAGATCAAAAAGGCCATGACCTATCCAACAGCCGTGGTTGTAGTGGCCTTCGTCGTCACGGCGATTCTCCTGATCTTCGTGGTACCGCAGTTCGAAAGCTTGTTTAAGAGTTTTGGTGCCGACCTACCGGCGTTCACCCAAATGGTTGTGGGTATGTCCCGCTTCATGCAGGACTATTGGTATCTGGTGCTCGGTGGCGTAGGCGGTATCGTGTACGGGATTATTCAAGCGAAAAAGCGCTCTCGTAAGTTCAACGAGAGCTTGGATCGTTTGGCTTTGAAAATGCCGGTTATGGGCAACATCGTCACCAAGGCCGCCATTGCCCGTTATTCACGCACCCTCGCGACTATGTTTGCCGCCGGCGTGCCGCTGGTAGAGGCTCTGGATTCAGTATCAGGCGCGACCGGCAACATCGTCTATGCCAATGCTGTGCTGCGTATGCGCGATCAGGTTGCCACCGGCCAACAACTTCAACTGACTATGGCTCAAGCGGGGCTATTCCCCAATATGGTGGTACAGATGGTGGCTATAGGCGAGGAATCAGGTTCGCTGGATACCATGCTCAGTAAGGTCGCCGACTTCTATGAACGAGAAGTGGACGATGCCGTCGATAACCTTAGCGCTCTGTTGGAACCCATGATTATGGCGATTCTCGGTGTTCTTGTGGGTGGTCTCGTCATCGCCATGTACCTACCAATCTTCAAGATGGGTACTGCGATCTGATTCCCGCATAGGCTTAATCACAACAACACACACGCCCCCTCACGGGGGCGTGTTATTAGAGAACCATGGAACTCATTGCCCTACTCGCCCATTCGCCACTTGCGCTGATAAGCACTGTCTTTTTACTCGGATTGCTCATCGGTAGCTTTCTAAACGTGGTTGCATATCGCTTGCCGGTGATGATGGAACGCGATTGGAAACAGCAGTGCCTAGAGTATCTGCATCCTGACCAACCAGCGGAAACACCGGAACGTTTTAATCTAATCGTCCCGCGCTCGCGTTGTCCATCCTGTGGTCATCAGATCACTGCATTGGAAAATATTCCGGTGCTGAGTTATCTGTTCCTACGCGGCAAGTGTTCAGCCTGCAGTACACACATCTCAGCACGCTATCCGATTATTGAGTTTGTCACAGCAGCACTCTCGGCCGTGGTTGCCTGGAAGCTGGGCTGGGGTTGGCCGTTGCTGGCAGGATTGTTCTTTACCTGGTCTTTGATCGCACTGAGTCTGATCGACTTCGATCACAAACTGCTGCCGGATTCCATCACCTTGCCCTTGCTATGGCTGGGTCTGCTGCTCAGTTTGAATACCGTGTTCGTCGATATGCGCGCCAGTATCATCGGCGCGGCCGCAGGTTATCTCTCACTCTGGTCGGTGTATCAGCTGTTCCGCCTCGTCACCGGCAAGGAAGGTATGGGCTTTGGTGATTTCAAACTGCTCGCAGCCATTGGCACCTGGCTCGGCTGGCAGGCCCTGCCAGTAACGATCATGTTGTCATCACTGGTAGGCGCCGTGGTCGGCGTAACCCTTATTCTCATCCGCGGCCGCGACCGCAACATCCCCATCCCCTTTGGTCCTTACATCGCCGCCGCTGGTTGGCTTGCGATGTTCTGGGGCAAAGACATCACCGATGCCTATCTGCGGTATGCGGGGCTGGCGTAAGTATTGTTTAACCGCCAAGACACGGAAAAGATTGTTTGAACCGCAGAGGCGCAAAGATTTCTTGAGTATTCGCTTCGGACTAATCTATGAGCTGACGTAGCGTCATCCATAGTGTTATCTCATTACCACCAATAACACTCATCAAATTTCCTTGGCGTTCTTGGCGCCTTGGCGGTTCAAATAATTTGTCTTGGCGAACTTGGCGTCTTGGCGGTTCGCAATTTCATCTCACCCACCTCATCGCAGCAGTTCAATCCACAGGCTATTCCGTCTAAGCTACACAGATGCTACGCATTGGTCTAACAGGTGGTATAGGTTCCGGGAAATCCACGGTCGCGGAGTTGTTCGCGGCGCGCGGGGTGCCGGTGATCGACGCCGATGTCATCGCCCGTGAGCTGGTCGCACCGGGACAATCCGCATTGGAAGCGATTGTCGCCACCTTTGGCCCAGAGATACTGGACGCACAAGGTGCTCTCAACCGCACATGTCTCAGAGAACGCGTATTCAGTGATTCGAAGCAGCGGCTGCAATTAGAGGCGATCCTGCATCCGCGCATCCGCGCTGAGATGACGGCCCGCATCGCCGCACTGAACGCGCCCTATGTCGTGCTGGTGATTCCGCTGCTGTTCGAAGCCGCCCAGACCGACATGGTGGATCGTGTGTTGGTAGTCGATGTACCACCCACTTTGCAACGTGAACGTGTAACCGCGCGCGATGCATTGTCCAATCAACAGATTGATGCGATTCTCACTGCCCAGCTGGACCGCGAACATCGCATTGCGCGCGCTGATGATGTGATCGACAATTCGGGCGATCGCGCCGCGCTCGAACAGCAGGTCGACTCCCTGCACCAGCGTTATCTGGCGCTCTCAACGCCATAACCTCCCTCCACGCGTAGGGTATGGTGAGCGCAGCGAACCGCACCAAACGGATGCGTGAATTTCAAAGATGCGGTTCGCTATCCTCACCAAGCCAAGTGTGTCGCGCCCCTCAGTAAGTGCAACGGGACATCCCAGTCAGCCCTTGCACCTTCGGGTTGCGCGACAGTTAATTCCTTTTGCCCCGGTTCGTCCTGCGGCTGAAAAGCGCCACAGTGACTTGACGTCGCTAAAGG
>JBGSOE010000143.1:0-11791 GCA_041739295.1 Thiohalobacterales bacterium
TAATTCGTCATTCCGGCGCAGGCCGGAATCTAGTGCCTTGAATCACATGGATTCCGGCCTGCGCCGGAATGACGGTTTAGTAATAAATCAGAGGTTCCTTAATGAAAAAGGCCGCCCTAGGCGGCCCACTAAATCTTTAAAACGAATAGCTACTTTGACAGACTATGTGGCTTATCGCGTTCGGCAATGAACACGGATCAGGTGACTTTATTTAGCCAAATGCATCTCATGCACACATTCGAGTAAAACATGATAGCAATTCGTATCTAGCGCCGTGCCGGTCATGCGCCCCATGATCTCAAGCGCCTCCGGTACCGGTATCGGCCCGCGATAAGGACGGTCAGCGGTGATCGCATCGAAAATGTCGCAAATCGTAATAATGCGCGTCTCCAACGTCAGCTCAGACGCAACCATCCCTTTCGGATAACCCTTGCCGTCGAGTCGCTCATGATGTGCGCTGGCCACGATGGCCATTTCTTTGAAAGGCAGGATGCGCGACAGAATTTGTTCGGTATAAACGGGATGTAAACGCACCTCGCGCCATTCCTCATCGGTCAGCTTACCCTCTTTATCCAGAATGGAATTACTGACACCAAGTTTGCCCAAGTCATGCAGCAGCGCGCCGCGTTTCAGCCAACGGCGGCGCGCAGCATCAATCCCTAACTTACTCGCCAGCACATCGGTATACAACGCGACACGCTCACTATGCCCCGCAGTAAAGGGGCTTTTGGCGTCTACCACTTGGCTGAACGCCTCAGCAATGCTGTCCAGCAAATCGTCATCAACAGTAAGCGCGCGCACCTCGGGTTCGATACATTGCACCAGACTACCGATGTCATCGTTACGCAATGCCGCCCAGAAATCGGCGTCATACTCCAGCGCCAGCGCACCATCGACCAGTTCAGGATCGAACCAACTGCCACGCCGATCGCGTATTTCATTTAACGCGGCTTTTGACCCGCCGACATGATGGAACACATCGATAACCTGAGACAGCAAGGCGATGCGCGAGAATAACGGAATATCTTCGCCACGCAGGCCCTGCGGCTTACCCTGACCATTCCAGTGTTCATCCAGTGAAAATATGCCGTCGGCAACCTTCTCGCTAAAACCCAATTGCTTGGCGATTTTCGCACCGCGCTCGCAGCGGGTCTGAATAAGCTCAGTCGCCAGCTGTTCGCCACGACGTGCCAGATTGAGTACGCGTCTGAAACGCTCGGCAAGCGGACCCTTCACACCGGTATGCGCAAGTACGAATTGCACCATCTGCGCTATGTTATCGGTATCGACTGTTTTGAAATCACGCTTGGTTGCACGGTCATCATTGCCGTATAGATCACACAGGCGCGCGGCGTTGCTGCTGCAACCGGCATCCTTCATCAACAGCGTGTAATACAGATCCCAGAGTTCGGCTGATGACAACCCGATCTGTTGACCGATATGAAAACCGATCCAGCAACCGCGGATACAGTGCCCGGGCGGCTGACCCTCGGTCAGGTCGAGGGCATAACTGAGCGCGCCGATAACCTCGGAAAGTGCCAGTTGGGGTTCAGTATTGAGCTGCGGCTGAAGAGAGAGAGACATGGGCAATCCATACAATGGGGCATGTCACTCTGTAGCGGTCGCGTAGGGTGATGCTGGAGATTCCCTGGCACTTGAACGGATATGCCCTGCGGCCCGGGTTACACCGCGGGCACACCTGGCCGCAGAAGCGCTCAATCCTCCCAGCGACCCACGCCAGGAATCTTTACCTGATGCTCGTCAAAGCTGGCGTTATCAGCCTTGGTATGACAGGCACTGCAGTTACTCATGGAGCCGACCTTGGGATTGTCACGCCAGACCCGCGGCGGTAACTCATCATGCTCGTGGATGAAAAAACCGGTTTCGGTGATGCGCAATACCGGATCGGCACTCATACTGGTTTCACGCAGCACATCACGCGCTATCCAGCCCCCGTCCTGTTCGGCCGCGTTCTGGATAAGATAGTCAGTCACCAGTTTCTGGGTGTCCGGCGCCAACTCAGCGTTCTCACCGAAATGATCGGACAAATTGGACATCAATTTGCGCCATGAATCCTCGGGCAGCAGTCCGGGCTGATAGGCAAAATGGCAACTGCTGCACTCCGCGGCATACAAGGGATTATCAACCGGGCGCACGCCGGTCGGCGCTGCCAGCCCAGCCAACCAGCCACGCTCACTCGCCTCGCGGCCTTCACGCTCGTTATCGCTAAAGGCCAGCGTCCCGGACAAACCCACCACCGCAGCGGCCATGGCCGCCGCCAACCAACGCAGTTTCATATCGTTCCACTCCTCGTTCATTGGCTTTGGATATAGTCTAGAAAATCACCCTTTTCCTGCGGCGTACATTCACGACCCCAGGTGCCTTTACAATTTCGCAAAAACCATTTTTCGATTTTCTTCACGTCAGTGAGCCGCTGCGGATTCGCCGCCGGCGACATGGGCTCGATCGGCTTGAGTGTGCGCAGGTGCTGACCAGGCTGGCGCAAATCCTGGTGATGACAAGACGCACAATTAATCTGTTTACCCGTCTGCGCATCGGTGAAATTCTCGATCCAGCGCCGCGCACCCGCCTGAGCATCGAACGGCCCCGCGCCTTGCGCTTGATAGGATGCCTGCGCCTCCGCGACCGCATCGGCGCGCACCTCAGGCAAGGCCAGGATCGCCAGCAGGCCGATCGCTATGGAGAATATATGCTGTATATACATAGTTGATGTGCTCCTTCCCGCGCAGCCCAGAGAAACGGACTTGCCTGATGAAGGGGCACACTAAGGGATCAGGCTGAAATCAAGCTGAAAGGCAGTCTGTGCCGGGACGAGATGTTATGGGCAGGGCCATTATTGTGCGGGGGCGTGGTACAGACTGATGGCAGCGGTTGGACAATGCCGTAAACAGGCACCGCAGCCGGTGCAGCGTTGCACATCGATATCCGGTGCACCCTGACCAATGTGGGAATCAAAGCGGATGGCCTGCGTCGCGCAGTGTCCGCTGCACAGCCTGCACAGGACACCCTGATCACCAAGACAGTCACCGGCGAGATAGGCCTTGAGCTGCCAGGGCTCCTGATGCACGCCACGAAAGCTGCGGGTCAGCGCGCCATGCGCGCAGGCCTCAACGCATTCGCCACAGAAATGACAGTCGCCTTGGGTGAAATCGACAATCGGAAAGCCATCAACGCTTTTCTGTAACAGGCCACGCGGACACTCATCGCGGCAATCACCGCAGCCAGTGCATAACGATTGGAATATCGGCTCAGGCAACGCCCAGGGCGGACGGATGAACGCAAGCCTTGCCCGCGCGGCCTCCGTCAAAAAACCTGAATGAGTGATAGGTGATGACATACACACCTCAGACATTGTAGGCGCGCACTATGCATCAGCACAGCGCGCCGGACAATTTTCCATGTCATTTACAGTGGAAAAGAGGTTGGAATGGAAAGTAGAATCTGCACCTGTTTCTTCTAGGGAACCTCTGATTAATTTGATCAAGCGAGCAGATGCAAGGCGCGGACAGGCGACTCGAAGCGAAGCGGAGAGGACGGCGCCAGCCGGCCCGAAGGGCGAGGTGCGCAGCACCGAGTAAAAAACGGAGTTTACACGGAGTAAATGAGTATTTTGAGCCTGGCAGCAACGCGGCAGATGCCGCTTCAGCGAATTAATCAGAGGTTCCCTAGATTTATCGGCGCGGCCTTCCGAAGAGATCCCGCAATTCTTCCTTAGCCTTCTCGAGTCGCCTGCGTTGAACTTGCGTAATCCTATTCCCTGCCCGATTGATGTAGAACGTCAGCATCGACATCGCGGAACGAAAGGGCTCTGCCTTGCGGCGATGACTGCGTTCTGCGGAGCGTTTAAGGGATTCGGCAATTCGTCGCGGGTCATCGAACGTGAACACGCCAGGCTCGAGATCCAGAGCATCGCTGCCCTCTGTTACTCGCCGGGACCACCGCTTCTTCATAGCCGAAGTCATAAAGGTGTAAATATCCGTATTGCTTAACGCCAAGGTTCAGGTACACACCTACGTAGTGGATGCGTCATCTGGAACCGATTGTTGGACGACTGGCGCGATGCGCCCCATGGATGCGAGCCTGCGAGAAAGCCTGAATGCATAAGTCTCTACCACACGCCAGTCCCACTCTGACACTGCACCCATATCGGGATAGCGAGACTGGCGTGACTTGGCGCGCGCCTCCGAATTGACGGCAACTCTGCATTGGAGTGTGTTGGGGGACGTGAAATAGAGGTGTAGGTGGATGATGCCCCAGCCACTCAACGAGTAGCGAAATGACTTACCTTCGCGAGGCGGATCAAGCACTATTTGTCGCTCGATAACGCGGCCCTTCATCGAGGGGTACCAAAGCCCAAAGGCATAGCTGTGAATACCCGCCTTGGCGCAAGACGCCGCCTTGGCAAGTATCTCTTCTGGATTAGCAAAGCGTTGCAGCGGCTCTCCGAGATCGGATTCAGAAGATGAAACCATCGGAATCTCCGGCTGAAATGCGCCTTCAACCAAAGCACCAAAGTCGGAGAAACTAATGATGGTGGCAAGCGTCACGGAACTTCCTTTGTTAGAAATTATGATGCCGTCTAACGACCACGCTCATCGGTCAATTCAAGATGGCGTGGCTTTTGCGGCAGTAAAAGGCATGACAGCACGAATTGGTCCGACTGAAGCGTGTTGTTATGTTTCTTCATCAGGAAGCGATAGCAGCCTTTCACTTCGCCAGACCCGAACCAAATTCACCGACGATGCATCCCGCAGGTAAACCACGCGAAACGGCGGATGAATAATCTCCCGAATGTGCTCTTGATCAAACTCGGGGACCTTTCTACCCGAGTCTGGGTGATCACGCAGCCTTTGCACACTTTTCAAAATCGCGGTGACAAACTTCTGGCCAATGTCCGGCGCGCCCTGCTCCAGGTAATACGCTTTTATCTCCTGGAGGTCACTCAAGGCGGAGCGAGCGATGGTTATCTTCACTTACTCTGCACCAAGTATTTTCTTCGCCTCAGCCAGCGTGACGGTATTGCCTTCCCGGATGTCAGCCAGTCCTAGGGCCACAGCCTTAATGAACCGCAGTTCTTCGGCAGATTTCTCATAATCGTCGAGGCCTTGCACGACAGCTACGCCTCTGCCTCTGCTGGTCAGCAAGACCGGTCTGTGTGTATCGTTCACCCGGCTTACGACTTTGCCCGGATTGACCTTGAGGTCAGATAGTGGAATGACATCCTCTGAAAATTTTGGTTGCATGCTAATGCCCTCGATGGATTATGGGCCATTAATAGCACCTGTCTATAGGTGCTGTCAAGAACCCAAATAGAGGCCCACATGGGTGCAGACTGTGCCTCTAGAAACATAACGACCGAAGCCAGCCGCGTCAGCGCGTCGGACTGGACTGTCTTGTTAGGAGGCGAACGCCGCATGCTGCTTCATTTATAGATATGCTCTTGCCATAGGGAACCGTCTTCTTTGTACCACTTGTAGCTACCAACCTTTTTGCCTTCGAAATACTCGCCTTCTTCTTTCAGGGCTCCGTTATTCCACCAAGATTGATATTTGCCGTGGTATTCACCATTTGACATTTGAGCGCGCAGAACCAGCACGCCGTCAGGAGACCAAAGCCGACATAACCCGTGCGGCTTGCCATTAAGGTATTCGGTCTCACCAACTTTCTTACCCTCCTCATTGAGGATTTCTTTGACCACTATTTCTTCCATGCGATGGTTTTTAGCCTTCTAACGTTGAAGCTGTGCGGCGCAAACGAAGCGCAGCGTAGTTTGCGTCCGAACGAGCGACTTGTTAGGTATTTTTGTTACTAAAATAGTTTTTTCCATACAGTTTCAAGTCGTGTTCCCATAACGCCCTTACCAATATTGTCTAACCCTCGAACCATTACGTATAAACCGCCCAAAATCTGAATGCCTTCAGTTACCCCAAGATTAGAATAGTTAAAATTTGGGAAGAATACGTAGTAGGATATTATAATCCCAACGCAAAACTCAAAAGCACCATACGAAAGGCGGTAGTTTTCCCGATACCAAAAGAACACCAGCCCCAAAATGGGTAGCCCGACCATTGTTCCCCAAACGGTAATGGTCGAAACTAGGACGTTTATATTTGAGTAGATAATATTGCCAAGAGCAGAAGCGACAACACCAAGAGAAAAACTAGTTATTATGTGGCGCCTTTGCGAAGAAACAACTTGATCAGCTTTTTCTTCTATCTCCTTATCTAAGGAATCTTGTTTGCTTTCGCCAAGAAACTCAGAGCCAGTAATTGACTTGATGTTTCTGCTCGACAAAAAATAAGCCAATGCTTTGTCTTCTGTTACTACGCAAGGGGTATCAACCCCACGTTGCTCTGCATAATCAATTGCAATGCGAGCAATATCGAAATCTGCACCGCTTAACCGTTGGGCATTTCTATCTGATTGAATAATTTCATTCTTAAGATTTTCAGGTGCCTTAACAATTTTTACGCCAGAATGGATAGATGATGCGACTAATTCAGCAACGCCAGCCCACTTAGATCCTCTAGCACTATGAGATAGCTCTTCCATTACTGAATTCGGAATAACAATCTTCCGACTACCCACCCTAGATAATATTTGTGGATGTCGTAGTAATACGCTTGTATCAATTATGTATCTACTTGGCATAAATCTCCCTGATGCCTAACGATTGAGCCATGCAGCGGCGAAGCCGTCCGTCATGGGCGACTTGTTAGGCATTTTCCTTCTCAATATTTATTGTATTTAGCAACCGACCGTGGTTCTCATCAATTTGCACCCAGTCTCCTAGTTCAACTTTATACCCTCCATTAACGAATTTCCTCCCCAAGCTAATAAGGTATTCTTCGTTTGGATTAAAACTCCCCAAAGTTAAAACCTCTTTCCCTATGCTTGAGAGTCCATAGCAGCTTAACGTGAGCTTTCGATTTGCATCCTCATGTGTAATTAAAAGTGCCTTACTATTAGAGATCATTACCTTTTGGAAGGCGCTATTTATGTCACTTGTGTACTCAACGGTCATCCCAATTGCTTCGACCCCTGTAATGACACCCAGCTCTTGCAAATAAATTAGACTGCCAAATGAGATATCATTTTTCTTTAAGATGTCCGCCTCATCCCTTGCTACACACCCAGCAATACTGAATTGAGCTAATTTCTCAATAAGGCGCGCTTCATTCTGGGAAATATTCTTAAGAAATTCCAATGTTCTCAGCGAATATTTTCCTGGCGACTTTAGCTCGCCAGCTAACAATTTCCCCCAAAGCTGCTGAAGTTCATCAGCGCTAACTTTACTGGCGCTATCTTTCCATCTATATAACCAATCATCATCAATATTTCGATCGGGAGGTTCTTGCGGGTCATTAGCTAACTCTTGTTCAGCAAATATAATTGATTTGCCAATATTGACTTGATTTCTGAGATCGTCAGATCTGTTGCTTGCCTCTATGCAGCTAATTACTTCGTCTACATTGAAATCAGATTCGTTATTTATAGATTTATCTGGAAGCGATTTAACTAGGGTTCCATCTTGTAGTAATTTGACATCGCCTCTCCTTATGTCTTCAGCTATCTTCTCTGCCTGCGCCAGCATCAGAATTTCTTTTTGTCTTATTTCATTCCTTGCATATCCAAGTCTTTTTTCGTGCCAAGGCTGAAGAATAGAACCAATCCCTTTTTCTACTAGGGTATCCCACATTTTTATAACTAGCTTTTCACCTGGAATATCCATTGTGACTCCAAATAAGATGCCTAACGATTTAACTCTGCCGTCGCTGAAGGAGCGGGAGCGACGTAGGCGATCGGCAGGAGTGTCTTGTTAGCTGCTTTAGGTAAAATATTCATACGCCACTAAACCAGCCAACCAAGGCCCCAACCATATTGAAATAAAACCTATAAATATAAGCATCCCTTCAGCGCCCCGAGTTTTTACTAAATACCATGGAAAGGCTATCGGCCAGAACACATACACCAAAAAGCCGAAATCAAATGGCTTTTCGAAATCACTTCTATCCGCATCGTAATACGCCCACAAGATGCTCAGCAGGAGAAACACTATTCCCCAAATAGACTGAGTAGATTCCGATACCACCTGCCCTTTCAAATTCAATAATACTTCGATGATGCCCATGCAGATTGAAAGTATGAAAAGAGCGTAAAGATATAGATCATTATTTTTCATTTCTAGCAGCTAACAGTGTATTAGGCGGATTACGCAGTATTGGGTAATAGGCCGCTTCCGCCTATTGTGCGATTCATGGAATCCGCCTAGCATAAATCGTCACCTCGTTTTTTTTGGGGAGGATGCCCCGTAATGATGACAAGGAGTGTCGCAATGTCAGACTCATCACACCTCTCAGCCGATGCCGCCGCACGTTTCTTTGATAACTACCTGACGCTGCTTAACAAGAACAAGGTACCGGAGAAGCAGCGACGCTGGTATGTAAGACACGTCGAGACCTTCATTAGGTCTCAAAAGGGACGCAAGATCAAGGCGCTTTCCGGTACTGAGGTCGACGCTTACCTTGACATGCTAGGCCGCCAGAATCGCTTGAACGGCTGGCAATTCGCCCAGCACATCGATGCTATACGGATTCTTTACTGCGACCTGCTGGCGACAGACGTCTGTCAGACTGTTGATTGGCAGTACCGCTTGGATTCCGCAAGAGTACTCGAGACCGATCATCCCACCCTGGCACGCCAACTCACCCCGGAAGAACTCAGCTATATCAAAGAGCGCAAAGGCGAAGGCCCTCTCAATCAGGTGCGCGCCGCCCACCGTGATCTCCTTGTTCAGCTGACCTCTGAAATTCGCCGTCGCGGGTATGCCTATCGTACGGAACAGACATACGAGCGGCGAAGTTGTGTTACCAGATGCGCTACAACGCAAGTATCCCAATGCCGGGCGCGAGTTGAAGTGGCAATTTCTTTTTCCATTGGCGCGCTTGGCCATTGATCCCTACGGCGGCGCGATCCGTCGCCATCATCTGTATGAAAGCGCGTTGCAAAAGGCCGTGCGTCGCGCCGCATTGGCGTGCGGTATACATAAACGGGTCGGATGTCATACGCTGCGACACTGTTTCGCCACCCACCTGTTGGAGGCGAATTACGATATCCGCACAGTGCAGGAGCTGCTTGGTCATGCGCATGTTTCCACCACCATGATCTATCCCCATGTACTTAACCGACCCGGAGTTGGTGTATTCAGCCCGCTGGACCAGCCTCGGGTTGGGAGCTGATAGAGCTAGGCTCATGTAGTCTTAACGGATACGGTATCTGCGCCATCTCAACCTGCAAGCATCTTGATCCCTAGCCCCATCAACAGCAGGGCGAACAATTGCCGCAACCGCGCCGCCGGGAGTTTATGCGCGAGGCGCGCGCCGAGACCGGCGGTGATGCTGCTGGCGAGCACGATGCCGAGCCAGGCGGGCCAGTAGAGATAACCGGTGCTCCAGGCGGGGAGTTGTTCAACGTTCCAACCGGTAATGATAAAACCGATTGCGCCGGCGATGGCGATGGGCAGGCCGCAGGCGGCGGATGTCGCGACGGCCTGGATCATCGGCACGCGACACCAGACCAGAAACGGCACGGTGAGTGTGCCGCCGCCGATGCCGATGATGGCGGAGACAACACCGATGACGGCGCCGACAAGGGTGAAGCCGATCCGTCCCGGTAAATTGAAATGTGCCTGATAGCGGCTGACCAGCAGCATCTGCGCGGCGACCAGTAATTCGAACACGCCGAAGATGCGTTTGAGTGCCTGGGTCGGCAGTTGATCTGCGATAACCGCGCCGAGTAATGCGCCCAGGACGATGCCGACGACCAGTTTCTGCACCAGCGGCCAGTTCACGGCGCCGCGCCGGTGATGCGCGCGGATCGACATCAGCGAGGTCAGCCAGATGCTGGCCAATGAAGTACCGATGGCCAGATGCATGATGATGTCGACATCCATGTCCTGACCGACGAACACCCAGGCCAGCACCGGCACGATGATCAAGCCGCCGCCGACGCCGAACATTCCTGCGAGCAGGCCGGCGGCGGAACCGAGCGTGAGGTAGATGAGGAGTTCGGTCATGGAAGATGTAATGTCAATGAATGGGCCTGGAGAATGGATGTCTGGCGCAGTCTTTGGCGTGAATCCGACCTGCGTTTGAACTCGATTGGCTGCCCCCTCTCCCTGGCCCTCTCCCGCGAGGGGAGAGGGGATTCTCTGTTCATATCTGTGACTCTGATTATGTGAATGATCTGAGTGAACGTCGGACGCGGTCTTTGGCGTGAATCCGACCTGCGTTTGAACTCGATTAGCAGCCCCCTCTCCCTGGCCCTCTCCCGCGAGGGGAGAGGGGATTCTCTGTTCGTATGCGTGGCCCTGATTATGTGAATGGTCTGAGTAAGCGTCGGACGCGGCCCTCGGCCTGAATCCGACCTACGTTGGTTTTGCGTTGTAGCGTAGGTCGGATTCAGCGGCGCTAGCCGCGCGTCCGACAGGTTCGGCTCAGCGATTCCTGAGCCTCGCTACTTCATCCAGATCGTTTTGGCGTTGACGAACTCGCGAATGCCGTGGCGCGATAGTTCGCGGCCGTAGCCGGAATGTTTGATGCCGCCGAAGGGTAGGCGTGGATCGCTTTTCACCAGTCCGTTGACGAAGGCCGCGCCGCATTGGAGTTTGCGGGCAACTCGTTCACCGCGCGCCGTGTCGCGGGTCCAGACGCTGCCGCCGAGACCGAAGGGGCTGTCGTTGGCAATGCGGATGGCGTCTGCCTCGTCCTGTGCGCGCAGGATCAACGCCACAGGACCGAAAAATTCTTCGCGGTAAGTACGCATACCCGGCACAACGCGATCGAGTATCGAAGCCTGGTAATAGGCGCCCTCACCCGCCATCGGCGTACAACCTGTGACGGCGACGGCGCCTTTGGTGATGCTTTCGATGACCTGCTGATGTAACTCCTCGCGCAGATCCAGGCGCGCCATCGGTGCCAGTGTGACACCCTCGGCCAAGGGGTCACCGCAACGCAGTTCCTCGGCCGCCAGTTTGAAGCGTGCGACAAATTCATCGGCGATTGCTTCGACAGGGATGAAGCGTTTCGCGGCAATGCAGGACTGGCCGGCATTGAGAAAGCGCGAGGTCACGGCAACCTTCACTGCTGCATCAAGGTCGGCATCTTCCAATACAATGAAAGGGTCGGAGCCGCCCAGCTCCAGAACGGATTTTTTGATCTGATGACCAGCCGTCACTGCCACCGCGCGCCCGGCCGCTTCGCTACCGGTGAGCGTGACTGCATGCACGCGTTTATCTTCAATGACGCGATTCACGCGCCCGGCCGGAATCCACAGGGTGCGGAAGACGTTTTGCGGCAAGCCGGCTTCGAGAAAGACCTCTTCGATGGCCATGGCGCAGCCGGGGACGTTGGAGGCGTGCTTGAGTACGGCGGTATTGCCGGCCATCAATGCCGGTGCGGCGAAACGGAACACCTGCCAGAAGGGGAAATTCCAGGGCATCACGGCCAGGACTGTGCCGAGCGGTTGATAGGCAACCAGACTGCGGCCGGCATCACTTTCGATAACTTCATCGGCCAGAAACTGCGCGCCCTGCTCGGCGTAGAATTCGCACACCCAGGCGCACTTCTCGATTTCGCTGCGCGCCTCACCAATGAGTTTACCCATCTCCAGTGTCATGGTGCGCGCCAGATCGTCTTGGCGCGCCCGCAACACACCCGCCACGCGCCGTAAAGCATCGGCGCGTGCCGCAAAACTCAGCGCCGCCCAGTCC
>JBGSOE010000165.1:0-11222 GCA_041739295.1 Thiohalobacterales bacterium
TGGTGAGCAACGCGAACCGCACCAAGTTACATCTCATGTTGTCTTCTGGTGCGGTTCATGTTGCTCACCACACCCTACATGCATCGAAAAAAATAAACCGCCTGTTATGCGCCGGATTGGTTATCCCAGATCTCGTCGTGTATTTCACCCTCTTCACGTGTCCAGACCAATTGACCGATGGCCTTGAATTTGGCGACCGACAACAGGCCGCGTTTAGTGCGCTTACTGGCCTCGCCTTCCGAGACTGCCTCCAGCACATTGGACCGCTCAGCCTCGTAAATTTCGAACGGCTCATAGTTGTCGTCCATGAGCACCAGCAGGACGCAGTCCCATTCTTGCTGGGTACGCAGCTGGCCGATCCGATGTCCGGATTTGGCGTCATCGAAAATGGTGCGACTCTTGATTTGAATCCGCTTGCCGTCCCGGTTGCCACGACCGATGGCATCGTAACCGAGCGTCTCATCACCGATCAGTTCCAGATTGAGCAGGCGCGCGGCATCGTTCTCGGCGATCTCGGCACTCACACCGGGCAGGGGCTTGCCGGTTGCACGCCGATAGTCGGCAGCGAGTTTGCGCGCCTGGGAGATCAGCGTGTCAACGGAATAAATGGTCACTCTGCCCCCCTGCACTCAGTCCATTTGATGTGGTTATCAGGTCAACCCAGGTCTGACCCGAATGGCGCTTATTTAAGCCCAAAGCCATAAAAGATGGCCACGGAATCCACGGAAGTGCACGGAAATAACCATAGAAAAAGGCCTTTTTCAGTGTGCTTCCGTGGATTCCGTGGCTGGATGTATAACGCTGCCAGGTCGTCTGAGAAGCTAAGTAAGTGCCATTCGGGCCTGACCCAAGTCTCGGTATTGTACACGAATACCCCAAAAGTAAACCGGCAGCCCGCGCCGGCTCACTCGAACTGTCGAGCCTTTTCTTCGGCGGAACGCGCAGCTTCAAGGTCGCCCTTCGCGCGGTATGCCAGGGAGATCAGTTGCCAATTGCGCGCCATCAGGCTGTGATTACTACCGGCGAGGCTGTTGGACTTGGCCGCCATTTGCATGGCCTGATCGATCTGCCCTTGATCGAGACGGACGCTGGCAAGCCGGTGCCAGAGCAATGGGTTGCGCGGTTCGATGCGTAACGCACGTTCCAACGAAGCCGCAGCGGCATCCAGATCCTGATCCATGTACTGCTGATCGGCGCGTTCCAACAGTGCAATCACGGCCGGCCCGCCGGATGGTGCCGTCGGGACTGCAGTAACGCTGGTTCGCGGGGGTATGGCATCAGGCGCTGTACCCGGAAAGGTTTCTGCTGGCGGTGGACTGCGATCGACCACCGGCGGATAACGCGTACTCGTGGTCTGAGTCGCACAGGCACTCAATCCCAACGCGATAATGGAAATCCATAACAGACGTACAACCGTCTTCATCTGAACAATCCCTTCAGCCAATTGATGGGTTTGGATAACTCATCGCCCACACAGGGCGCTCTAGTCTCAGGCGCACTACCTGAAATGAAGGGCAATTGTACGGCATCGGCACAACCGGCGTCGGCCCGCAAACCGCTCGCACGATCAATCCAGACCTGCTCTATACGTTCCGAGATGGGTAGTATCAGTGGCTGCACCCCAACCTTGGCTATGTAATCGCCCCAGATTGGCACCGCGCCGTTACTGCCGGTCAGCCCCATTGCCTGATTGTCGTCGCGTCCCACCCAAACGACTGCCAACTGGCTACCGGTGAATCCGGCGAACCAACTGTCACGCAGATCATTCGTGGTACCGGTCTTGCCGGCGATCCCGGTATCCGACCCGAAGCGAGAAGCTAAGGCGGCCGCGGTACCTTCTGACGCCACCAACTGCAGGGTGCTGTTCACCAATAACACCGGATCGGCGTCCAACACCTGCTCCACCTGCAAGGGATAGCGTTGCAGTGGTGTATCATCGGCAGACAGTACGGCGCGAATGGCGCGCAGCGGGGAACGAAATCCCCCTGAGGCCAGCGTTTGATACATGCGCGTCACATCCACCAATGTCAGATCAGCGGCACCCAGCATCAGTGCCGGATAGGCATTGAGGTCGCCTTGCACACCCAGTTTTCGCAGTGTCGCCACCACCTTGTCGGGCCCCACATCCATGCCGAGGCGGGCCGTCGGTACATTGTAGGAATGCACCAGCGCATCGAACAACAACACTTGACCACGGAATTTATTATCGTAATTGCCCGGTTCCCAGACATCGCCCGGACGCGGCACTAATTTCAGTGGCGTATCTTCCAACCAACTAGCCAGGGTATAGCGCTTCGGTTGTGCCAATGCGGTGAGATAAACCGCCGGTTTGACCAGTGAACCGATCGGCCGCGCGGCATCCAAGGCACGGTTGAATCCGGCCATGTGTGGATTGCGGTCACCAACCAAGGCCAACACCTCGGCGCTGTCGATGGCGGTGGCGATCAGTGCACCTTGCAGCGTATTGGCGGGCATACCACGCGCGCCTTCAATCTGCTTAAGACGCTCAGCCACCGCCGTCTCAGCGGCCGTTTGCGCTAACGGATCGAGCGTGGTGAAGATTCGCAACCCTTCGGAGGTCAGATCTTCCTCGCGATAGTCCCGATATAATTGCCGACGCACCAGTTCCAGGAATGCAGGGTGCGCATTGGCAGCCGCTGAACGCCGCTGCGACACACCCAGCGGCCGCGCCTTGGCCTGGCTACCCTGCTCCGCCGTGAGAATATTCTGTTCAACTAACAGATCCAGCACCAGATTGCGTCGTTCCAGAGCGCGTTCTGGATGCTTGCGCGGGTCGTAGTAGGACGGGCCTTTTATCATTCCGACCAGCAAGGCCACTTGCTGCGGCTCCAGCTGTTCCAGTGGCCGCTCGAAGTAGAAGTAGCTGGCAAGACCCAGCCCGTGAATTGCGCGTGCGCCATCCTGACCGATATACACCTCGTTCAGGTAGGCCTCTAGAATTTCATCCTTGCTGTAATGCGCCTCCAGCAACAGCGCCATGCTGGCCTCGTTGAATTTGCGCCACAGGGTGCGCTCGTTGCTGAGATAGAAATTCTTGACCAGTTGCTGTGTCAGGGTGCTGCCGCCCTGTACCACACCACCGGCGCGGACATTGGCAACGGTGGCACGCAGTAGCGAGCGCGGCGAAATACCAAAATGTTCGTAGAACTGGCGATCTTCGACGGCCATCAGCGCTTGGGTCAGCAACACGGGTACCTGTGCCAACTGCACTAGCTGTCGATCTTCCTGCAGCGTGGGATAGATGCTGGCAATCTGTAGTGGGTCCAGCCGCGTCAGATCCAGCTCCTTGCCTTGGGCACGGTCGATCAGACGACTAACCGTATTGCCGGAAAACTCGACACGCAGTTGCTGCGGCAACTCCTTACCATCCCAGAAGGTGAAACCGCGACTGTTGATGAGATAGCTATCGCCACTCTCGGCATACTCACCCGAGCGCGCTGGCTTTTGCACTGCATGATAGCTAAGACGCTCAAGCTCTTGGCCGAGTTGAGCAGGTGTCAGCGGTCGACCTGCATACAATTCCAAGGGACGTGCATACACGCGCGCCGGGATGGCCCAGCGTTTGCCCTCAAACTGTTCGCGCACAATAATGTCCAGATAGACAATATAGGTTATGAAAATAACCGTAATAACCAACAGCAATTTGCCCCAAGGGACACTGCTTCGGGTGCGGCGCGAGGCTCTGGATTTACGTTTCGTACGACAGCGTGTGGCCATGAATGGGATAAATAATGAACTGGACCAAAGAATCCGGACCTAAATCCGGCTACATATACATTCTGTTACACGTAAAACGCATATAAGGGTACGCGACCATCGCCTCGCTGTCAGCCATCATGATGCGATATTTAGTTCCCCAGCCGCCACTTTTGGCCAGTCTGGCCCTACTGTTGCTAGTGCTCGGCGGCTGCGCCCAGCATACGCCGACCATTTCTCGGCTACCCACAACGTCGGGGCAAATATCACCCACGCAGACCAAAGTCCTGGACACAGCACAGCATATGTTGGGCGTACCCTATCGTCCGGGTGGTAGCAGTCCACGGGGGTTCGATTGCAGTGGCTTAGTCAGCTACAGCTACAAGAGTGCCGGCATTCACGTGCCACGTATCGCGGCTCAGCAGTACACTCAATCGCAAAAAATTGCGCAGAAGAATCTGCAGCCTGGCGATCTGGTCTTTTTCAAGCTCAAGGGCCGCAAAATTTCCCACGTCGGCATCTATCTCGACGGGGGACGATTCATACATGCACCCAATTCAGGGAAGCCGGTCAGTATTGATTCGTTGGAAAATCCATACTGGCGTTCCCGCTACAAAGGCGCCGGACGATATTTCTGATCCGCGCCCGACAGTGTAGGATATGGTTGGGTGACAAGACCCAGACGGTAAAGATAATAAGAACACATGACAAACTCAGTAGCCCCCTTCATCGGCACGGCCGGATGGCACCATACACATTGGCGTGATCGCTTTTATCCACGTCAATTACCAACTCATGCCTGGCTTAATCACTATGGCCATGAATTTAACACGGTGGAACTGGATGCCGGGCGTCTGTCCGATATCGATCACAATCTCATCGCGACCTGGCGTAGTAGCGTGCCACCAACGTTCAGATTCACGATACTGGCGCCACGTCTGATAACGCATGTTCACAAGCTGCGTAACTGCGCACCTCAGATCAAGAGTTTATTCGATCAACTGCAAGGTTTCGATGGCCAACTGGGATCGGTGTTGTTCAGCCTGCCCGCACGCTGGCACTGCAACTTAGATCGGTTAGCGCAATTTATAAACGCCCTACCTGAGGGATACCGCTATTCTTTCGAATTCAATGATCCAGATTGGCTGCGTCCGGAGACATACGCACTCTTGCATGAATTTGGGACCGCTCTGTGCCTGAATGACCGCATGCCGGCCGAGGCACAAGCCGTTACCACCAGCGATTTCGTCTATGTCAGACTGCATGGTCCGATAATGAGCGGCCGGTATAATTCGATTGGCCTGCGTGCTTGGGCAACGCGTGTCGCCAGCTGGCGGCGCAAACATATCGACAGCTTTGTTTTGTTTCAGAACGATGCGCTGGCGTATGCGGCGAAGAATGCCTGCTTACTGCGGGACTATGAGACTTTGCACGCGCCACGATAGCCGGGATTCGAGTTAGTGAACCTCTGATTATTTCGCTGAAGCGGCATCCGCCGCGTTGCTGCCAGGCTCAAAATACGGGGCCGGGAAGTGGCAGACGCCGTGTAAACTCCGTTTGTTACTCGGTGCTACGCACCTCGCCCTCCGGGCCGGCTAGCGCCGTTCTCTCTGCTTCGCTTCGAGTCACCCATCCGCGCCTTGCATCTGCTCGCTTGAGAAAATTAATCAGAGGTTCCTAGGACTTACTGGACTTTAACTGATCCGTCACAGCAAGGAGCGCAACGATGGAACTATCTCTTATAACGAGGGGAATCTCTGAATTCTTTGTCGTTCCGGAAAGTGCCGGAATGACGGCTTAGGTATTGAACGGAGGTTCGCTACCCCACAAGAAGCATTTCAAACTATCGAGCATTGCATGCTGGCATGACATAGATATGCTCGACTTGAGAACTTCGCCACCCTCTCCCCAACACTCTCCCGTTCCGGCGGGAGAGGGTTGGGGAGAGGGGTGTTTGTGTCATCCCGATTGGTAATGATCAATAATCAACAGCGCCTTAAGATTTTGAGCCATCTCCAGCCTTATTGTCGTCAGCGAATAAATCGGCTAGCAGAGCATCAATATCATCCTGCTCTGCTTCGCCCTGCGTCAGCGAGGGCGACTTGGCCGTGGTTGGTGCCGATTCTGGTTTCTTTTCATCACCCTTACTTGCAGGCGCCGATGCCGCTAACAAGGCATCAACATCAAAGTCATCGGTATCGGTATCTGCGCTGACAACCTCGGCAGGATCGACATCGGTCTCCGGCTCTGGTTCGGCAGGCTTCGCCTTGGCATCTGCAGCCGCTGCATCCAATAAGGCGTCTATGTCATCCTCGTAATCTGCGAGGTCAACAGCAACGGGCTTAGCCGCAGGCGCCGATGCCGCCAACAAGGCATCAACATCAAAGTCATCCGTATCGGTGTTGACATCCTGCATCGGCTCGACATCCGCCAGCTTGTCGTCCGCGGCGACTGCAGTTGCCGCTTCGGACTCGACGGGCTGCGCCTTGACATCCGCGACCGCTGCACCCACTAAGGCATCGATGTCATCCTTGTCATCTGCTAGATCGATATAGACTGGCTTAGTCGCAGGCGTCGATGCCGCCAACAAGGCATCAACATCAAAGTCATCCGTATCAGCGCTGACATCCTGTGCAAGATCGACATGCGTTGCCGTTTCGTCCTCTTCAGCATCCGCTACAGGCTCAGACACAGCAGGCTTTCCTTTTGCATCCGCAACTGCCGCATCCAACAAGGTATCCACATCGTCATCGCTGCCTGCAAGGTCGGTAGCAACCGGCGTTACCACAGGCACTGATTCTGCCAGTATGGCATCTATATCAAAAGCATCCGCCGGCATATCAGTCACCGGCGCCTCATTTGCCAAGTCACCTATTACCGTTGACGGCGTTGTCACAGGTTCTGGCTCTGTTGCGGACGCTGACTCTGTAACAGCATGTGACTCAAGGTTCGCGAGTCGCTCCTGAAGCGATTCCACTCTATCGCGCAAGTGGCTGTTCTCATCCTCAAGCAGCATGACGCAGCTATTCAAATCATTATTAGTGCGCTGAATTTTATTGATAACGTCTTCAAGCTCTTTATTATTGCCCGATTCGGGCGCTATCGATCGCAGCATCTTTTGCAGGTTGCCGATGGTGCGTTGCTGGTTGCCGACGAGGTCACGCAGCATATCGGAATCGGGGCTGACGGCATTCGCTTTCGACCCTCCCTTCTGACTAGCAGTATGTTTGATCCATTTATTCTCTTTTTCCATTTCATCTAAATGACGCTGCAATTCGACACCTTGCGTTTCCGCATCGCTCAATTTGCGTAAGGCCGCCTGCAGCTCGTCTGAATCACCACCATGTTCTTCTAATAACTGCCGCAGTTCATGCATAACATCATGCTGATTGCTGACCACGTTACGCAGAAATTGAACCTGTCCGCGCAGTTTTTCTTCTTCACTTAGATTTTTCGACACCGGCGCATCGCCTGTGTCATCAGCGACCACTTCGTCAGTTTCCGGCTGAGTTTCAGCAGTGTCAGGATGCACGAGCAATCCTGCCAACAATGCCTGCATGCCGTCGACCACTGACTTACGCTGCGCCTCGACATCACGTTCTGCCGACAAGCCCTGAACATCCAGCTCTAACTGTAAAAATTGATGCCGTGCGGCCAGCATCTGGCGGGTAACGGTAGCGGGGTCTTCTGAATCTTGATCGCTCTGTATTTGTGGATCACCGCCCAGCAGTATGCTGGACTGATCCAATTGCTCACGCAGGAAATCCGGGTAGCCACGCGATGGCTCGGTAGATTCCGCACTGAGCTTGACGACATCCTTCCTGACCTCGCTCTTGGCCTTGTGCAGTTCCTTGCGCAAGGTCTCGGCTTTACGTTGCGCGGTACGCCACTGAAACCCCGCAACCAGACTGAACACCACCAGGATGATCAGAACCTCAAGCAGTCCAAACAGCACATAGAGGTTTAACGAGATAGCCATCTGTGCGAATTATTTCTCTTCGTCCATTTCTGATTCAGTGGTATCAGCAGCGGCAGCCTTGGCGGCTTTACGCTTACGCCAGAACAGAAACCCACCCACGCTAGCAGCAATGACAATATTGACCAGCACGAACAGTGAGATCATTAGCCCAATATTCATACCTTTCTCAGGAGCAGGCTCTTCCGTGATGGCCTCTTCGATGACTGGCGGTGTTTCGGCCGGTGCTTCAGTCTGCGATTCGGCCTGGGGCTCAGGCGTGGGTTCCACCACCACTGGCTCGGACATAGGCGGTTGAGTGGCATCTACCGTCGGTGCAGCCACCGTAACGATAATGGCCTTCTCGCGTTGGAAATTCAGGTTCTTGGCGATCACTCGGATCTGATGCTGACCGGGTTGTGCAAAGGCTAAAAGATTACTGTAAACACCATCACCCGAGGCGCGATCACCGGTCATACCCGCATCCGCGAGCGGCGTCTCAGCCACCTGCCCGTCCGGTTGAGTAACTTCTATTGTGAACGTGGTTTGACCCAGGATTTCCGGTTTGGTGATCACCTCACCGTTGTCGTGCAACCAGGCCTCGGTGGTCTGTTCTACATCCACATATATCGGAGATTCACCGATAAGTGCGTCCAGGCCGAGCTTAGTCACCACATAGGCACGGTCGCCACTGTTATCGCTATAAACCAGCTTCCATTGACCCGCAGGCGGCTTTTCTACCGTGATCATGTCGAACTGTTCGGATTTAAACCAGCGCACCGCAGCGCCGGCATTTGCAGCGACAATTTTGCGGCCGTCCGGCATTAATAGATTGATTTCGACATCCGGGCTGGCCTTCGAGGCAACAACCGTCACCTCGTCGATTGCCGTATCAACCATGAAGCCGCCATCTTGCATGGGCAACATATCCGGCTGTTTGGCACTCTCGAAAATCTGACTGAAGACCTGATGCAGCTCACGGTCATTTGAGGCCATGCGCGACAGTGCCGCCGTCTGCTCGGATATCTGCTCCATGAGTGGCATATCGGAGGCTTCGGTAAACGCGATGGTGTAGACCTCTATACCTTCCTGGGCCAGGGTTGCGATCATCTCGCTACGGATCTTTTCGATTAAGGATTGATCCTTATCGAAGTCGCCGGTATCCATCTTGCCGTCTGACATCAAAACCAGCATGCGTCGGCGTTCGCTGTCGCCCTCGCGCTTGAGCATTTCGTAGCCCCTGGCGAGCGCGGCGTAAAGATTGGTGTAGGCACCTTTCGCGGACACCTTCTCAACAGCGGCAAGGAGTTCAGGCTGGTGTTGTTTGTCGACCTGGGTGAGGTGCGCTATCGGGTAGCCATCATCGCTGAAGCTGATCAGACCAATGCGGTCATTACTGCTCAGCAGCGAGATAAACATCTTCGCGGCCGGCACACGCAAGCGGCGTGGGTCGGTAGTCTTCATGCTGCCCGAGCTGTCGATGACCAGGACGGCATCCACGCCGTTGCTGTTTTCCGCAGCGTTCAGTGGCAATAACCAGCCACAGAGCAACAGAAACCCGACACTCCTCAGTAGCCATTGCAAACCCTGAAGGTGCCCATTAAACGCCCGTAAATGCCCTTGACCCATCATCCCTAAAACTCCTTATTCTGCGTTATATCAATGCATTACAACCATTAGGCTAGCTGAATGCAGCGCAGCATTTGGTCCGTGCAGGCGGGGGGCCTCTCCCCCACCGTCACGCCGTCATTAAGATGTAGCTTAGATACAATGCTTTAACTGCAAGACCTGAGCCAAAACCAGAGTCAGCGGCGTACCAAACGGTACACTTGTTCCTGCAAACGGGTCATGCCACGCGCCTGGAAACGCGGATTTTCAGAGAGGATGTCGGTTACCTGGAAAGACGAGATATGGAAGTCAGCCGCGAACAACTGCTCCACTAGCGCGGATGAAATGGCGAACGGTGGTCCTTCCATTTCACCCGGGGGATAATCCAACGATACGAGTAGCGAAGCGACTCCGGTGGGCATGAGTTCCGCCATTTGTTGTACATAGGCTGCACGCATGTCGGATGGCAACGCGATCAAGGACGCACGATCGTAAACGCCAGCAATATCGCCCAACTGCTGCCGCTGCACGCTGAAGAAATCGCCCATGAGGATAGTGATCTCACCGGCAGTAAATCGAATATAGCCTGCCTCTACTTGTCGCTGCGGCAGTAATCCGTTGTCTGTGAAGAATGCCTCTACTGCGAGGTCACTGATCTCGATGCCAATAACCTTGTAGCCTTCACCGGCCAACCAGAGCATATCGCGCGTTTTACCGCACAGCGGAACGAAAACCGTGCCACCCACCGGTACATTGAGTTTTGGCCAATAACGCTGCAAATGTACGTTTATTTCATCCTGGTGAAAGCCGATTTCATTGGCCTTCCAACGCGCATGCCAGAAACTTTTTTCCATCTTTAAACTCTCACAACGACAGCCTCAACCCAAACGCGCGGACAGTCGCAGCGCGGTATTTTTAAGCAGATCGATCCACTCGTCACGCCGGCGATCTATTGGTGCAGATATCGAAAGACCAGCGACGATCTGTCCGTTATCATCATGCACCAGCACGCCGATGCAACCAACGCCGGTCTCGGCTTCTTCGTCATCGTAGGCGAAACCCGCACGTGCACAGCCAGACACGTGCTGCACGAGTTGTTCCTCGTCAGTAAAGCTGAAACGTGTGTACCCTGGCAGCTTGGTGCGTTGCGCATATTCACGACAAGCGGCCTCGCCACCTTCACCCAACATCAACTTACCAACCGCCGTCACATGCAACGGCGCACGACTACCGATGCGTTGTTCGACGCGCATCATGCGCTCAGGTAACGCTCGATCGAGATAGACTACTTCATCACCTTGTCGGACGGTGAGATTCACAGTTTCGCCGATCTGATCTCGCAATGCCTCCATCAAGGGGCGCGCTTCGCGACGCAAATCCTGATGCGAGGCTACACGACTCCCCAATTGCAGCAGCCGGATACCCAGCCGGTAATTACTCCCTTCGCGTGCCACCAACCCGTTCTCAATCGCGGCGGCGAGAATTCGGAACGCCGTCGACGTGTGCAGCTCGGTCTCGGCGGCGAGTACTTTGAGGCTGACTGGGTCACGATGGCGGGCAATCGCCTCCAGCAGGGAGGTCAGACGATCTATTACCTGAATGGAACTCGTTTCTTGCTTAGTCATATTTCGTATCGTGGAATCGATTGCGTATTGCGGAATACTATGTCAGACCGTACTGTGTTTGCAACCGAATACTGACTTGGAGTCCGACCATGAGCACCGCCGCTGAACTGAACCTGTCCGCCGCTGATTTTCGTGATGGTATCCAATACTTCGCCCAGCCCTGGGCCGGCTCGGACAAGCTGGCTGCGAAGCCGGTCATTGGCGCCGGCGAAAAAGCCATTGCCGATCCGGCCGACCCGACCGCGGTGTTCCAGACCCTGCTGGCCGCCGACGCCCTACGCTATCTGACCCTGCAGATCTGCGGCAGCAAGGCCTCC
>JBGSOE010000224.1:0-3659 GCA_041739295.1 Thiohalobacterales bacterium
GGGTGACGGTTCATTTCCGGTTCTGGTGTTCCGGGGACAGTCAATTTAAGTGCAAAACTGGGCGCTAAGAGGAATGATCGCATTCAATATACTATCCCATAGAATATTGATCTGGATTCGTTGAGGCTGTTAATTGCAGTCCTTAACGCCTTACGACGGGAGGCGGACATGACAGTCGCCGCAGCTGAAAAAGAAGCGTCCCTTCTCCCTCTCGGGAGAAGGCCAGGATGAATGTGCAACAACAGTGGGCCTGCCCCTATGATTCATATGTTCCAACCTCTCACAGACATTTATGAACCCTCCGCCATCCAGCAGCTTGCGGATGGCCGATTTCTAGTGGTCGAAGATGAAAAGAAACATCCCTTCAGCTTAGTGACGATCGACGCCACGGGTGTGACTGGCACGCCGCTGTTGCCGCCGATGGAGGCGGACAGTGATGCCGCGTGGAAGTTGGATGATCTGGAGGCGCTCGCGCTGGATCGGGACGGGTATGTCTACGCGCTTACGTCGCATTCGCGCGATGATGCGGGTGACGAAAAGAAATCCCGCGACAAGCTGGTACGCTTTCGCATTGAGGGCGATCGTATGGTGGAGCCACGCCTGGTTCGAGGGCTCAAGCCTGCGTTGGTAGCAGCGCATCCGCTGTTGGCCGCGGCGTCCGAGATGCGCGCTGTGAAGGAGCAGGGCGGGCTGAATATCGAGGCGCTGGAGTTCAGTCCCGATGGTCAGTTGCTGATCGGTTTCCGCAGTCCGTTACGGGAGCGGCAGGCGATCATTGCCTGCGTTGAAAATGTCGCGACTGTTTTCGGGGCGGATGCGGTGCCGCGCATTTCGCCTGCGCTGATGACGCTGGATCTGGACGGTAACGGAATTCGCAGTCTGACCCATATGCCTGCGCTAAACGGCTATCTTGTGGTCAGTGGCCCGGTTGCGCGCGAACAGGTTCACTTCGGACTGTGGTTCTGGTCTGGCCGACAGGATGAACCGGCACGCCGCGTCAGCGTGAGCGGTTTGGCGGGTTTCGAGCATGCCGAAGGGATATGTCCCGCGGTGATCGAGGGTCGTCAGCGAATCATCATTGTCAGTGATGACGGCAGCCGTAAAGAAGGGCGATTCGCACGCTATATGCTGCTTGATCTGGAGCAACTGCAGATAGCATCCTGAATGGCGCTTACTTAGGGAACATCTGATTAATTCGCTGAAGCGGCATCTGCCGCGTTGTAGCCGGGCTCAAAATACCCATTTACACCGTGTAAACTCCGTTTGTTACTCGGTGCTACGCACCTCGCCCTTCGGGCCGGCTGGCGCCGTTCTCTCCGAGTCGCCCGTCCGCGCCTTGCATCTGCTCGCTTGATCAAATTAATCAGAGGTTCCTTAGATAATTTCAAAATCGATGTAGGGTGATGTGATGGTCTCCTCCTCTTTCGTTTCGATGGTTGGTAACACAATTCCATCGTGGCGCGACTGACGCCGATTTAGAAGGGGGATGAGACCATCACATCACCCTACATTAATCTTCCATGTCGGACACGGCCTTTGGCCTGAATCCGACCTACGTTTATTATGCGGGTTAACGTAGGTCGGATTCAGCGGCGCAAGCCGCGCGTCCGACAGTTTCAGTAGAACCTATCTCAAAATCGGGCTCAACGCGGATTCGTGTGGGTAAGCAGGCAACGGTGCGGCCGGTTGTCAAGGCTGTGCGACCCGTTCCGGACGCCAATTCACCCACACGAATCCGCGTAGACCCATTCTTTTTACCCATCAGAAGGGCCACCACAGGGGAGCCAGCAGGACAGTGACTGCACCGATCAGAATGGTGAGCGGAACACCGATCCGCACATAGTCGCTGAAGTGGTAGCCACCGACACCGTACACCATGAGGTTGGTCTGGTAGCCGATAGGGGTAGCGAAGCTTGCCGAAGCCGCCATCATGATCGTCATGGCGAAGGGCATGAAGCTCACCCCCAGGGCGTTTGCCGTCGCCAGTGCGATCGGGAACATGACGACGGCGGCGACGTTGTTGGTGGCCACAGCGGTGAACAGCGCGGTAGCGGTAAACACTGCGGCCAGTGCGTATAGCGGACTATCCCCGGTAAGTGAGATCAAGCCTTCGGCAATCACCTGTGCCGCGCCTGTCGTCTGCAGCGCATTGCCTATGCCAAAGGATGCCCCGATAACTAACAGCACTTGCCAGTCGATGGCGCGTCTGGCAATTCTCCCTCGTGTGCAACGCGTGATGATCATCAGCCCGGCGGCCAGCATGGCCGCCTGCAGCATACTGAGGAGACCACTGACAGCGACAAATACCATGCCCAGCAGAATCAGCGTGGCCGTCAGCGCCTTGTCATGTCGCATGGGCTGAGCATCTTCTATCAGACTGACGAGAAAAAAATCCCTCGAATTGTGTTGCTGCGCCACGAAGGACGGCTTGGTCACCAGCAGCAGCGTATCTCCAGCACGCAGGACGATGTCGCCAATCTTCTCCTTGAGTCTCTGGCCGTTGCGCGCCACACCGACGATGGCTGCATTGTAGACATCCCGAAATCGGCCATCGCGGATGCTCTTACCCACCAGTGGGCAGGTGTTCGACACGACCGCTTCGATTAGCCGGCGTTCCTCGCGCGGCGCATCGATCTTCAGAATCTGGTTTGTGGCGGGTTGCAGTCCGCGGATATTCTGCAGATCGACGATCGACTCGACAATGCCGGCAAATAACAGGTGGTCGTTGCTCTCCAGTCGCTCATCAGGCGACACGGCAGGAATCACTCTTCCCTGCCGCTCGATCTCAATGAGATACAGCCCCGGCAGGTGCCGCAGGCCTGCCTCTGTGATGGTTTTGCCGAGCAAAGGACCGGCCGTCTCGACCGACATTTGCACGGTGTATTCGCGCGCATTGCTGAACTGGCTCATAACCGGCTGGCGTTCGGGCAACAGCCATTTCGAAACAACTGCCACGTACACCAGTGCGACCAGCAGGGCAGGCACGCCCACCCAGGCTATATCGAACATCCTCAGCCCGCCCAGTTCCGTCTCGGACATCAGCAGTCCATTAACAACCAGATTGGTGCTGGTGCCGATCAGCGTACAGGTGCCGCCCACGATGGCTGCGTAGCTCAACGGAATCATTAACGAGGAAACCGACAGGCGATAGCGTTTCGCCCAGTCCTTAACCGCCGGAATGAACATCGCCACCACGGGTGTGTTATTCAAGAAGGCACTGATGACGGCCGTCGGCACCATCAGCCGGATCTGCGCGTGCTGCGTTGAACGCGGCTGTCCGAGGACGCGTTGCACGATCCAGGCGATGCCGCCGGTCTCGCGAACCCCGGTGACAACCACGTACAAGACACCAACGGTCACCATGCCTTCATTCGCGAAACCGGCCAATGCCTGCGCCGGCGTGAGAATGCCTGACACCAGCAGGAGCGTCAGGCCACCCGCCATGGTGATATCGGGCGGCGCTCGATTGCGTGCCAACACGCCGAAGCAGAGCGCGACCACACCAAGGGTAAACCAAGCTTCCCAACTCATGACACTTATAACTCATAAACTATCTACGACTGACTACACAGTGCCAACAATTCTGACAGCAAGTTACGCTTTTCAATATAGCAACACACTAGAAGCAACAACAATGATGTACATCATTTGGACTGGCT
>JBGSOE010000238.1:0-5476 GCA_041739295.1 Thiohalobacterales bacterium
CATACCTACGAGGATATCGCCACCAAATTCTTCGAGCATTTCCTGTATATCGCCGCAGCGATGAACAACATCGGCGACCAGGGCATCGGCCTGTGGGACGAAGAAGACCAGTTCTTCTATGACGTATTGCGTTTTCCTGACGGCGAGATGCTGCCGCTCAAGGTGCGTTCCATGGTCGGGCTGATCCCGCTGTACGCCGTCGAGATACTGGAACCCGAACTATTAGACAAATTGCCCGACTTCAAACGCCGTCTGGAATGGTTTCTGAATTACCGCCCCGATCTGGCTGCTCTGGTGTCGCACTGGAACGAACCAGGTCGCGGCAATCGTCGCCTTCTTTCCTTGCTGCGCGGTCATCGTATGAAACGGCTGCTGAAACGCATGCTCGACGAGACTGAGTTTTTGTCGGACTACGGGGTGCGTTCGCTATCCCGTGTCCACCTGGAACAACCCTATGTGTTTTCCTGCATGCATAATCCGCTCAAAGTACAGTATCAACCTGCGGAATCCGAATCGGGGTTGTTCGGCGGTAATTCCAATTGGCGTGGCCCCATCTGGTTCCCGGTCAACTATCTGCTGGTGACCTCGCTGCGCCGCTTCGCGAAATACTACGGGCCTGAATTCCGGATCGAGTATCCGACCGGTTCGGGAACGCTCGTCTCCATCGATGAGATCGCCGACGCCGTGGCCGAGCGCCTGACCCAGCTGTTTCGCCGCGACACCTCCGGCCGCAGACCCGTCTTCGGCGAACAGGATAAATTCCAGACCGACCCGCATTTCCGCGATTACATCCTGTTCTACGAATATTTCCACGGCGACACCGGGCGCGGCGTCGGCGCCTCGCATCAAACCGGCTGGACGGGCTTGATCGCCAAGTTACTGCAGCCGCATAAACATGATTGATCAGAGACTCCTTAAGTTCAACATCCTACCGAGAGAAACTCTATGAGATACCTTTCCTTTGTGATGGCCATATTCCTTATTCAACCTGCTTTCGCGGAGCAGGCCGTACCACGCGCAGAGAACCAAACCATGAACAATCAGCGACTGCAGACCCTCATCGAGGGGATCGCCACGGATATCGAAGGGCAGCCTGGCTATTGGCGGTTCAACGTCGAAAACGTCCCTGTAACCATCATCACGGATGAAAAGGCCAACCGTATGCGAATCATCGTACCCGTTACCGAAATCGGTGGCATGGACACCGAACAACTCACTCGTCTGATGCAAGCGAATTTCGATTCAGCACTGGATGCCCGCTATGCCATCGCCAAGGACATATTGTGGAGCGCCTTCATCCATTCGCTATCCACGTTATCCGATCAGCAGTTCATTGATGGACTGGCGCAGACCGTGAATCTCGCTGCGACCTATGGCAGCAGCTATAGCTCGGGTGCGCTGGTCTTCCGCGGAGGCGACAGTATCGGCGAACAGGACAAGCTCTATCGAGCGATAGTCGAACGTAAAGGTTCGATCTGACGACGCGCGATGCGCCTATCCCTCCTCAAAGGAAGCTAATACATGAACGAGAGCGAATCATTACCTGATGTTGTTATGCCTCACTGCCCGCACCGCAACCTGCTGCAGGGACAGAAGGCGCTGGTGACCGGTGCGAGTTCGGGCATCGGCAGGAGTGTCGCCATCTACCTGGCCCAGGAAGGTGCAGATGTGGTCGTCAATTACGTCGGCGGCGTGGATGCCGCCAATGACGTCGTCGCGACTATTATATCCAAGGGCGGCAAGGCCATTGCCATTCAAGCAGACGTATCGAAGGAAGATCAGGTTCAGGCAATGTATCGACAGATGTTCGAGGCGTTCGGCACTATCGACATCCTGGTCAACAATGCCGGCCTGCAACAGGACTCTCCGTTCGACGAAATGACGCTGACACAGTGGCAAAAAGTCATTGATATCAATCTCACCGGTCAGTTTCTGTGCGCACGCGAAGCGATTCGCGAATTCAAACGTCGAGGTGTCGTGCCGGCAATATCCAATGCCGCCGGCAAGATCATCGGCATGAGTTCGGTGCATGAAGTCATACCCTGGGCGGGCCACGTCAACTATGCCGCCTCCAAGGGTGGTGTGATGCTGATGAACAAGAGCATCGCCCAGGAAGTCGCCCCCTATCGGATACGTGTCAACAGCGTTTGTCCCGGCGCCATTCGCACGCCCATCAATCGCACCGCCTGGGAGACGCCCGAAGCCTACGACAAGTTGATGGAGCTGATCCCATACAAGCGCATCGGTGAACCCGAAGACATCGCCCGCACCGTGGCCTGGCTGGCCTCGGACGATGCCGACTACATCACCGGTGTCAGCCTGTTCGCCGATGGAGGCATGACGCTCTACCCCGGCTTCGCGGAAGGCGGTTGACGATGGGACTGCGTCAGTCATTGCGTCAGCACTGGCCGGAGTATTTGATGGAAGCCTGGGGGCTGGGCGCATTCATGGTCGCGGCCGGTGTCGCGGTGGTGCTGATGGAGTCGCCAGATGCCTATTTGCATGGTCTGATCGCTAACGCCGATCTGCGCCGAACAATCATTGGTCTCGCCATGGGGTTCACGGCAGTTGGCATCATCTATTCGCGCTGGGGCCAGCAGTCTGGTGCGCACATCAACCCGGCAGTGACCTTGGCATTCCTCCGTCTCGGCAAGATCGCAAAGTGGGATGCACTGTTCTACGTGCTCGCGCAATTCATTGGCGGAACACTCGGCGTATTGCTGGTACTGCTGCTGTTCCAGGATCGCTTTTCCTTGCCACCCGTTGACTATGTGCAAACGCGACCCGGTCCGGACGGTATCTGGGTTGCCTTTACCGCGGAAATACTGATCTCCCTGCTCCTGATGCTGACCGTCCTCGCCTTCATGAACAGCGAACGATTCGCACGTCTCACCGGGCTGGCAGCCGGCGCGCTGGTCGCCGTGTTCATCATCATCGAGGCACCCTTGTCCGGCATGAGCATGAACCCGGCGCGCAGTTTTGCGTCCGCCGCACCCGCCGGCGATTGGAATTTCGCCTGGATATATTTCACGGCACCCATCCTGGGCATGCTGTTGGCAATCGAGCTCTATCGCTTCCTGCACTTAAGTACGACGCGCATGTGCGCCAAGCTTGATCATCCCCGCAATCGGCGTTGTATTCATTGCGGCTATGAACCTGCGACGGACACGAAGAACCCTCGGAAAAGGCATTCAGTGTGAATCCACAGGATTATGACGCCATCATCATCGGCTCCGGTGCCGGTGGCTCGGCAGCGGCATACAGCCTGATACAGGCCGGCAAGCGCGTACTGATCCTGGAACGCGGCGACTATCTGCCGCGTGACGGCAGTACGCTCGATGTACAGCAGGTCTTCAAGCAGGGGCGTTTTAAAAATTCAGTCGCGTGGGTGAACAACAAGAACCAGCCTTTGCATCCAGACGAATACTATAACGTCGGCGGCAAGACCAAATGGTACGGCGCCGCACTCCTGCGCTTTAGTCCTCATGAATTCGAACCGGATCCGGCCTTCCACTGTCTAGGCTGGCCGATCAGTTATCCGGAACTGGCACCTTATTACACTCAAGCTGAGGGCATATTGGGTGTACGCCGCTTCGACTATGAACCCGGCTTGCGGAAACTGATCGAACGTATCGATGCGAATCGCTCCGGCTGGCGCGCTGAGCCGCTGCCACTGGGACTGAAGACCGAGATACTTCAGGATTCGAGAGAGGCAAAACACTTCGATGGCTTCGCTTCATCCGGTGGCTACAAGGCAGATGCCGAGGACGCCATCTTAAAACCGATTCTCGAACACCCGAACTGTACGCTCATGACAGGAAAGGAAGTAACCGATTTCCGGTTTGAAGATAATACGCCTACCCACATCACCGGTGTGCGCTGCGCAGATGGCAGCGTCTATCATGCCCGCAACGTGATACTCGCCGCGGGTGCACTGTCCTCACCTCGTCTGCTACAGAATTATCTCCAACAGACTGGACTCGACCAAACCCTGCCCATCGCGCCGATGGTCGGTGCGAACATCAAGAAGCATTTGAACAGCGCGCTTCTGGCCTTCTCGCCTTTCCGTCAGCATGATCTACTGCGTAAAACTGCGATCTTCTACAATGATAATTTTCCACACAGCACAATCCAGTGCCTGGGCTGGATCGATGGCGAGATCCTCGCAACACAGTTACCGGCAGCCGTACCAAAATTCGTGACTAATGCATTGGGTGCGCGTGCTATCGGTTTCTTCCTCACCACTGAAGATGGGTCAAACACTGATAATCGGGTTATCGCGCAGGATGGCCGTGATGGTTTACCTATGCTGGATTACGACCTCAAGCGGCTTCCAGCATCGTTCAATGAACATCGTGCACTGACCCGTACGTTCACAAACCGACTACTCATTGTCGGGCTTGTCAGTGCATCTCGCCCTATGGGACTCGCTGGCACCGCCCATGCACTGGGTAGTCTAGTCACCGGTAAAGACCCGGCAAAATCGGTTGTCGATGCGCAGGGCAAGGTCCATGGGATCAGTAATCTCTTTGTGGCCGATGGCAGTGTGCTGCCGCGTTCCAGTCGCGTGAACCCGGCACTGACCATTTATGCCTGGGGCCTGCGCTTGGGACAGCACCTCGCAGACCACCGCTAACAGGATGACGAATCATGCCAATACATCTCTATAGGACGATCACCCTGCAATGGGGGAGAACGGCTATGAGTATTATGCTGGTGTGGCTGCTTGCTGTCGGCTGCCTGCATGCAGAAGCCTTGATCAGCAGTGTAGATACGATAGGCATTACCGTCAGCGACATGGATCGATCTGTCGCCTTTTATTCTAAGGTTTTATCGTTCAAGAAGATATCCGATGTAGAAGTTGACGGCGATGCGTATGAACATTTGACCGGCGTATTTGGTCTGCGCATGCGCAACGTTGAACTGCGACTGGGTACTGAAACCATCAGGCTGATCGAGTACCTCACCCCGCGTGGACGCCCTATTCCTGTCGACTCACGCAGTAACGATCTGTGGTTTCAGCACATCGCAATTATCGTGAGCGATATGGACCAAGCCTATGCGCACTTGCGGAAGAACAAGGTCACACTGGCATCACCATCACCGCAACGCCTGCCGGATTGGAATCCCAATGCCGGTGGCATCAAAGCATTCTATTTCCGTAATCCCGATGGAAATAATCTCGAAATTCTGCAATTCCCCAAGGGGAAAGGCGATCCAAAATGGCAGGAACATACCAATCAATTGTTTCTGGGCATTGACCATACCGCCATCGTAGTAGCCAACACAGATATCAGTTTGCGTTTTTATAGAGATAGTCTCGGACTTAAAGTAGCCGGTGCCAGTGAAAACTACGGAATTGAACAGGAGCGCTTGAACAACGTGTTTGGAGCACACTTGCGTATTACTGCGCTCAAGGCTTCCAGCGGTCCCGGAATTGAACTTTTGGAATATCTGACGCCTCGCACCGGACAAC
>JBGSOE010000297.1:0-4269 GCA_041739295.1 Thiohalobacterales bacterium
CGAGGTCGCCTTCTTCAACGGCGTCACCGTGCCGGTGGACGTACAGATGAAGTGGTACGACGTCTGGGGCACCGAGCAGACCTATAACCACATGTCGGCAGGTTGGTCGTGGGCCTTCGATACGCCCTTCACCTGGTTCAAACAGAATGCTTCCAAACTCGGCGGTGTCCGGCAGAACATGGCGATCTCCTGGCCGGCACGCATTAAAGACAAGGGCGGTCTGCGCGAGCAATTCAGCCACGTGATCGACATCGTGCCAACCATCCTTGAGGCCTCCGGTATCCCGGCGCCCGAAACGGTGAACGGCATCAAGCAGGCGCCGATGGAGGGCACCAGCCTGGTCTACACGTTCGACAAGGCAAATGCCAAGGCTGCTTCGCACCACAAGATCCAGTACTTCGAGATGATGGGCCAGTGGGCGATGTATGACGAAGGCTGGCTGCTCAGCACCAAGGTGAACCGTGCGCCATGGGAGGCCTTCGGTGCCGCCAATACCGACCCGCTCAACAACCAGGTGCTGGAACTCTACGACCTGAACAAGGATTTCAGTCAGTCGCAGAACATCGCCGACAAGTATCCGGACAAGGTGAAGGAGATGAAGCAGATGTTCATCGCAGAAGCCAAGAAGTATCAGGTCTTCCCGATGGACGCCTCGGTGGCCGCACGTCTGGTGGCTCCGCGCCCGAACATCACCGCCGGCCGCACCGAGTTTGTGTACACCCTGCCGATGGTTGGTCTGCCGCAGGGTGATTCTCCATCCATTCTTAACAGCTCCTACACCATCACCGCCGACATTGAGGTGCCTGCAGGCGGCGCGGAAGGCATGATCCTCACCTCGGGTGGACGCTTCGCCGGCTATGGCTTCTATCTGCTCAAGGGCAAGCCGGTGTTCCTCTGGAACCTGATCGATCTGAACCGCATCAAGTGGGAAGGCAAAGAGGCGCTCACGCCGGGCAAGCACAGCGTCGAGTTCGACTTCAAATACGACGGCCTCGGTGTCGGCACGCTCGCCTTCAACAGCATGAGCGGTATCGGCCGACCCGGTACCGGCACACTCAAGGTGGACGGCAAGGTTGTGGATACCAAACAGATGCCGCACACGCTGCCCATGATCCTGCAATGGGACGAGAGCTTCGACATCGGCTCCGACACGCTGACCGGCGTGAACGACGCCGACTACAAACCGCCGTTCGCCCTGACCGCCAAGCTCAACAAGCTGACGCTCAAAATAGACCGGCCGAAACTCTCACCTGAGGACATCAAGAAACTCGAGATGGCTCAGCGTGACAACAAGGCGAGCGAGTAAGAGAGAAGTCAATCCCGTAAAGTGTTTGTGAACCACACGGGCCGCATCCAGTTCTGGAGGCGGCCCGTTTTTTTTCACGAAGGAATTAAGTACGCAGTAACCTATTTATGGAACCTCTGATTAATCCTATAAACCGCATTTGCCACGGAATCACACGGACAAGATCATAAGCTTCACGCCGGCACCGCCATCACCCGCGAAGTGGTGAATAGTTACTCCAGGAAGGTACTGTGTTTCAGTGTCTTCCGTGTGTTTCCGTGACTGCAATGATTTTTTTAGGTTAAGGAAACTCTGAATAATTCGTCATTCCGGCGCAGGCCGGAATCTAGTGCCTTGAATCACATGGATTCCGGCCTGCGCCGGAATGACGGTTTAGTAAAAAATCAGAGGTTCCTTAATTTAATCAAGCGAGCAGATGCAAGGCGCGGACAGGCGACTCGAAGCGAAGCGGAGAGAACGGCGCTAGCCGGCCCGAAGGGCGAGTGCGTAGCACCGAGTAACAAACGGAGTTTACAAGGCGTCTGCCGCTTCCCGGCCCCGTATGCTGAGCCTGGCGGCAACGCGGCTGATAGCGCTTCAGCGAATTAATCAGAGGTTTCCAAAACTCTCAGACCTACACGTCACCCACCCCGTCTCACCCGCAACCTTAAAAAATGTGTCGCACAGGATATGCACGGATCGTAGTTGCGGATCACCTTCTCGCCGTGCAGGCGGATCGCATCATCGGGCTGTGACAATCCAAACCGGGTGAGTGACTGGCGCAGATCGTCTTCGATTCGGGCCTGGTTCTGGCTGGTCGGTGGGACGATACGCGCGATTTTTATATTACCTGCGGCGTCGGTACTGTAACGGTGCCATAGCACTCCGCGTGGGGCCTCGCTGCAGCCTACACCCTCGCCTGCTCTCACTTGGTATTCAACGTAGGGCTGTTCAGGTACAGAGTAGGCTTGCAATAACTGCAGCGCTTCATCGATGGCCAGCCATATTTCGGCGGCCCGCGCGAGAGCGCTGTGGAACATGTTACGGCTCGGTAGGCTGATACCAACCTCGGACAACAAGGCGCGCAGTTCACTCGGCAGCCGGTCGGCATTCAGATTCAGGCGCGCCAGGGGGCCGACCAGATAGGGCTGATCATCGAGCAGAGCATGCAGCGCCGTCGAGTGCGGCACTTGGAACTCTTGCATGTGCGCATCGAACTGATCGATGGACAGATCATGTCCGGCGCTCGACACCAATCGCCCGCGCAGGAAGGGATATTCGCCGGGATGGCGTAGCGCGACGCTGATGAACTCCTGGTCATCATTCGGGATTGGCCAGCTGGCGACCCAACGTACCAGGTCAGTGGCCTCGACGCGTGCCTCGGTCAGTCGTTCAACCAGCGCGGCGACATCCGCCATTGCGGGTGCCTTGTGGAAACCGCCAACCCGCACGCCGACCGGGTGTACCGAACGCCCGCCGAACAGGGCAATCAGCGCATTGCCCAAACCTTGCAGGCGTAGACCGCGCCGCACTTCTCCTGGCGCCAGTCGCGCCAGTTCAGCCGCATTACCCACACCGAAGAAATCCGGCGCCGCCAGCAGATGAATATGCAGGCTGTGGCTTTGCAACCATTCGCCACAATACATCACCCGGCGCATGGCCTGCGCCCAGGGTGACGGCTCAACACCATAGATCGCCTCCAGTGCCTGCACCGCACTCATCTGATAGGCGACAGGGCAGATGCCGCAGATACGCGCCACCCGATCGATGACATCCTGCGCGTTGCAGCCAATCAGGAACTGTTCGAAGAAGCGCGGCGGTTCGTAGATTTCCAACCGCAACTCGCGCAGCGCGCCATCCTCGATGGACAGGTCCAACGCGCCCTCGCCTTCCACGCGCGCGAGCACCGGTACGCGGATGCGGACTTTGCGACCTTCTAAATGTCGGTCCTCAGACATGACCATCCTTAGGACGAAGCACAGTTAAGCATAAGTCGTCATTCCGGCGCAGGCCGGAATCCAGGGGTTCAGTGGAAATGGCTTCCGGCCTGCGCCGGAATGACGAGTTTCTCAGCAGCATCTTAATCATGTTGGCCTCGCCAGTAAGCCGACGCGCTGGCAAACAGCGGCGTTTGATTCGTCGTCGTCTCGAACCGTTTTGCAATCTGTTCCGCCGGCAAACCCAAACCTTGCAGTCGCATACCCAGCGACCCGGCGTTGGGATTTTCCGCCGCACCGTAACAGCCATAACACGCGCGGCCGAAACTCGGACAGAGCGCACCGCAACCCGTGCGTGTGACCGGCCCCAGACAGGGCTCGCCACGCGCCACCATGACACACACCGCCTGCTGGCGTTTGCATTCCAGGCAAACCTTATCCTTCATATCGATTGGCGCCACACCGAACAGCAGCGCACGTGTTGCCGCCAATACTTGTCTGCCGTTGACCGGACAGCCCCAGAGTTCGAAATCGACATGGACTGCATCACGGATCGGCTGCACCTTGTCGAGCGAAGAAATGAATTCCGGAGATGCATACACCGCAGCGGTCCAGGCCTTGGCATCGGCCAGATTACGCAGCGCCTGCAATCCACCTGACGTGGCGCAGGCGCCGATGGTGATCAGGTATTTCGTCTGCGCACGGACCCGCTGGATACGCTCCAGGTCGTACGGTGTCGACAGACTGCCTTCAACAAAGGCGATGTCGACTTGCGCATCTTCATCGAGAATGCCTGCCTCGGCGAAGTGGCGCACGTCCACCAGTTCCATCAACTGCAACAGATCCTCGCCCAGATTCAGGAAAGCCAGCTGACAGCCATCGCAGGAGCTGAACTTGTGTACGGCGATTTTGGGTTTGATACTGCTCATGCCAATACTCAGTTTTATGGGCCTGCCAAAAAATGTGTTTTGAACCGCAAAGGCGCAGAGGCGCAAAGAATGCTTAAGCAAGCTCTGAATAATTCGTCATTCCTGCGTATGCCGACAC
>JBGSOE010000278.1:0-24545 GCA_041739295.1 Thiohalobacterales bacterium
CGCCTATCAGGACGAGCTGGTGCCCGGAACAACCAACCGCCAAGGGTTGCTGCACCACTACCATATAGAATGGCGCGTCGAACACAGCCCCGATCCCGACTACAAACAAGTGGCTATCCAGGTCAGCTGGTCGGCCACAAACCCAGAACAGTCCATCGAGATCCAAACCCTCATCCCCGGCCTCGAGCCCGGCCGCTTCGCCCGTCAGCAGCTGCAACCATAGATTGGCTAAGATCAATTAGTCACCCTTCATTCCGACGCATGCCGGACAATAGCGCGAAGCGCGCGTTGCACGCCGATTAGGCGGCACGTAGGGTGAGCGCAGCGAGTAATCCAGTGCCCTGAATGCCATGGATTCCGGCATACGCCGGAATGACGGGATGGCTGGTGGATATCACATCAATTCCAGTTCCCCCACCGCCAGCCGCTAAGCCCCTGCAGAATTTCACAATCGCTGACGCCTGATCACCGCTTATCGGCCGATCCGCGCAGCTCATCGGGAACCGGCAGACAGACTTATTGCCGGGGAGTAGAAAGGGAATCATGAAAAAACACACCGGATTTACCTTGGTTGAACTGATGATCACGCTGGTCATCGCGGCGATATTGCTCTCGATCGCGGTACCGAGCTTCCGCGATATCCTGTTGAACAATCGCCTCACCTCAGTTGCCAACGAATTTGTCGCCGCTGCCAATCTGGCGCGCAGCGAGGCGATCAAGAATGGCCGGAATGCCTTTGTTACCAGCGGGGGCGGCGCCGACTGGGCGCAGGGCTGGACCGTTTGGGTAGATAGTAACGCGTCCAATGGACTCGATGCAGGCGAGGAACGCCGCGTAGGTGATGCATTGGACGGCACCACGACCACCTTTACAGGCACCATCACAGAATTCCGTTACGACTCCACCGGCGCGGCCAACACCCAAGGCACCTTCAAGGTTTGTGACGAGCGCGCCGGCGCATTCGGCAAGCAAATCACTGTCAATGTGACAGGACGTATCGAAATCGCACGCAACATCAACTGCCCATGAACAGAGACTGCGCAGCTATGATCCAACACCCTAAGATAGCCGGCTTCACCATGCTGGAGGTCCTGATCGCCATCGTCGTACTCTCGATCGGCCTGCTGGGACTGGCTGGCCTGCAAAGTACCGGTCTACGCAACAGCCAGGACGCCTATTCGCGCACCCTGGCAACCACCCTCGCAAATGATATGGCAGATCGTATCCGTTCAAACATGGCAGGCTTCAATGCTGGCAATTACGACAACACCGCCGCCTCCACCGCAGGATGCACCAACAACACTGGTTGCACCCCGCAGGAAATGGCCGAGACCGACACCGCCTTCTGGAACCAGAGCCTGGCCCTCCTGCCCAGTGGGCAGGGTGATGTCGCAACCAACGCCGGCTTGGTCACCGTCACCGTGCGCTGGGACAACACCCGCTCGGGTGCCACGGGCACCGGCTGTTCAGGCGACCCAGCCGTTGATATGGAATGCCTCAGAGTGATTTTCCAGCCATGAACAACGACACATATCACAACATTGCAGCTCGTATGAATCAGGCCGCCACACGGCACTTTCAACGTGGACTTTCGTTGATCGAATTGATGGTGGCGATCACTATCAGCCTGTTGCTCCTAGCCGGTGTATTGCAAATCATGCTGGGATCAAAGCAGACCTATAACGTTCAGGATGGTATGGCGCGGCTGCAGGAAAATGCGCGCTATGCGCTCGATCGCATAAGCCAGGACATCAGCCAATCTGGTTATCTCGGCTGCGTGAATTCGGCTGAGCAGGGTATCGTGGACAACAACCTGACCGATCAGGGCACCTCCTACAATTTTGGTTCCGCGATTTTCGGCCAAGACAACACGGGGGTCGGCACCACTGACATTCTGATCGTACGCCATGGGTCATCCGGTGGCATTCCTCTACTCAGTGGAACCGACAGAATAGTCCGTGATATGACTGTAGACAGCACTAATCCGAATTATGGAAATCTGTCGATATACGACATCATGGTGGTCGGCGACTGCGCTGGCGTCGCGGTCTCTATGATTACAAATAACCCTAAGACCAGCGGTGGACTCATTAAGCGCGATCCAAGTATTGTTGCGACTTCTGGGCCAAACATAGGTCAATCCAATAAGCCGGACGTGGATGCACGCGTAATCCGTCCGGACCCCCTGTCGCCGCCGACAGTGATGAAGGTTACCTCCACTACCTATCTGATTGATGCAAGTGCCAATGGGAATGGAAACTCGCTCTACGTGAACAGCAACGCCGCCGCCAATGAAATCGTTCAAGGCGTGGAAGATTTCCAGGTGCTCTATGGCGTCAACGACGACACCGATCTAGGGGCAGACCGCTACGTCACTGCCAACAATGTCACCAACGGTGGCAGGACCTGGAACGATGTCGTCAGCGCGCGCATCACACTGCGTTTGAATACCGTGGACCCGGTGCAGGCCGGCGCTACCATTGCCAAAACATTCACGACCACCGTGCGCCTGCGCAACCGTGGCGACACCACCTGATATTGGGGCACATTTTCATGAAACGCTCTTCACCGATCCAATCACGCATCAGTAAACGCCAGCGTGGCGCTGTGCTGATTATCAGCCTGATGATCCTGCTGATCATGACGGTCCTTGGCATTGCCGCCATGAGTTCAACAACCATGGAAGAGAAAATGGCCGCGAACAATCAGCAGCGTCAGCAGGCCTTCCAGGGCGCCGAAACCGCCCTGCGCGACGCCGAGGCATGGCTGTTCAACAACGTGACCAAACTCGCGGATCTTGATCAGTTTACTGGCGCCAATGGCCTCTATGCATTATACGCGGTTCATTTCGGCGGCACGCCGGCACCGCCCGCATTCAATATATTCGATAACACGGCTTGGTCGAGTAACGGTCAAACCTCCCACAGCCTGCTGACGAATCAACCCGTGCCGCGTTACATCATCGAGTACGTAGGAACCACCGAAGAGGCACCGCTAACGTACGACAATATCTATCCGCAACGTTATGCCTTTCGTATCACCGCCATTGGCTGGAGTGTTGATGGCACTGCGCGTTATCTGGCCTGGAGCCATTATCGCAGACGCTTGAACTGAGTTGCCTGAATTGAGTATCTGAACTGAGTTAACCGAGACACTTCTGAGAAGAGACTACGCGTCGAATCCCAGGGAGATAAAACCATGAAGACCCTACGCCACTATCGTCATACCGCGAACAACCGCCACTCGGCGCTGCGCACACTGTTGGCCTCCGCCATCACCAGTGCGCTGATCTGCGATGTCTCGGCCGCTCCGGGCACATTGGCGGACAGTCCGTTGTTTCTGGCCACCTCGGTGCAATCGAACATTCTGTTTATGGTCGACGATTCGGGCAGTATGGATTGGGAGGTCCTCAAATCTGCAGGTGCCGAAGTTGCCTATACCGGAAACTCCTACCCGAACAGTGGCAACGTGGATATCACACCGACGCGCACCGACCGGGACGAGATGCTGGAATCCTGCGCCGGGTACAACGCGCTTTATTATAATCCGACAAAGACCTACACACCCTGGTCTGGTGTCGATATCGATGGCGTGGCCTACGCAGACCAGGGCATCACCACGGCTCGCAACAACCCGTATGACCCTGCAGGCGGCACAACCAACCTTATGAATTGGGACGGTGCTGATTACCCAGGTTATATGGTATGGACCGACGATGGCGATGGCGTTTTCGAGCAAGGTGAGTGCCCCGACCCGGGACTCGCCGGTTATAACTATGCCACGCAGTTCACGCCAACCACCGCCATGACAGCTACTGAGAAGACAAACTTTGCGAATTGGTACAGCTTCTACCGCAAACGCGAATATGTCGCCAAGCGCGCCTTGTCACAGATCATATCGTCATCGACAGCGCGCCTGGGTCTGACCACCCTCTGGGATAACAACACAGTTCGAACAGCAGTGAAGGATGTCGACGACATCAAGGTGCCGCTGAACGCCACGGCGCGCACTAACAAGAATGCCTTGCTGCGTAACCTGTTCCGCATCAACTCCAACAACGGCACACCGCTGCGCGGTGCCCTGCAGGATGTCGGCACCTATTTTGAAAGCGGTAAGTCCTCCTGGGGCACTGATTGGGCCAACAGCCCCATCTTGCCCGAGGCCGACGGTGGTGCCTGCCAACAGAATTTCTCGATCGTCATGTCGGACGGTTATTGGAACAGTGATGGCAGCACCACCTTCCTGGCAGGCAATGCCGATGGTGATGACAATACTGTCTGGGACGGGGGATCGTATGCGGACACTTACAGCAACACCCTGGCTGACATCGCCATGCATTACTATGAACGTGATCTCAACACTAGCCTGCCGAATAGTGTTCGCCGCACGGTTAATGATCAGAATGATGCCCAGCATCTGGTTACCTTCACTGTTGCATTCGGCGTAAATGGCACATTAACCGCCAACCCGACCAGCACCACTGCGCCCTTTGCCTGGCCGAATCCGCTGGATACCGAGGACGAGGAACGCGTCGATGATATGCGTCATGCAGCCTGGAATGGCCGCGGCCAGTTCCTGAATGCCGGTGATCCTGGTCAATTAATTCAATCGCTCGGAACTGCTATTGCGGATATTGAATCCCGCAACGGTTCGGCCGCCGCGGTAGCCTTTAACTCCACCAGCCTGCAGAGCGACACCCTGATCTTCCAGGCCGTGTTCGATTCGGCCGCCTGGTCGGGTGACATCAAGGCCATCCCCATCAGTCTCGACGGCACCGTTGATGTCAACAACCCTTCCTGGACAGCATCCAAAGGTGGTACCAGCGATTCCGCGGGTCTGGATGAACGCGCTTATACACTGCGCAGCTTCTACACCTACGACGGAACTGATGGTGTCGATATGACCTGGGCCAACCTGACCACGGCGCAGAAGAATGACCTTAAAACCAATTCCAGCGGCAGTCTCGACAATGACGCGACCGGTATGGCCCGGTTAGGATTCATCAAGGGTGACCGTGCCTGCGAGCTGAATGACACTGGGACCTGCAGTTATAGTGATGGGACCAATACCTATACCAGCAAAGCATTCCGCACCCGCGACAGCGCACTCTCAGATATCGTGCACTCGAGCCCGTTCTTTGTTGGACCACCCAACACGCCCTATCCGGACAGCATAGAGAGCACCGCTTATTCCACCTTCGTGAATTCGTCGGCCAAAAACCGTCGCAAGGTGGTCTATGTCGGTGCCAATGACGGCATGCTGCACGCCTTCGACACCGAGAATAACGGCCAGGAACTGTTCGCGTATATGCCCAATCTGGTGTTCTCGTCCACGGCGGGGCGTGGCCTGCATTACTTGAGTGATCCGAATTATCTGCACAAATGGTATGTGGATCTCTCGGCAACCGCCACGGATGTCTATCTGAGTGGTTGGAAGACCGTTCTGGTCGGCGGCCTGCGCGGGGGTGGCAAAGGCTTGTTCGCGCTTGACGTGACCGACCCTACCGGCTTCTCGGCCAGCAAGGTGCTCTGGGAATTCACCAATGCCGATCTCGGTTACACCTACAGTGATATCCGTATCGGCAAGATGAACAACGGCAAATGGGCTGCCATTTTCGGTAACGGTTACAACAACGACCCGTCGGGGGATGGCAAAGCCAAACTCTTCATTGTCTACCTTGATGGCTCCAACCTGACGACGCCCATCATCATAGACACCGGCGCTGGCAGCATGGCTAACAGCAGTTGCAGCGATAGCGGCAGCGACTGTAACGGTTTGTCATCACCTGCGGTCGCGGATCTAAATGGTGACGGCACTATCGACCGCATCTATGCAGGCGACCTGCAGGGCAACCTGTGGGCCTTCAATGTCAGCAGCAGCACTACGACCAGTTGGGCAAAGGCCTTTGGCAGTAATCCGCTGATCAAGGCCTGCACCACCTCAGGGGCCTGCACAGCGGGTAACCGTCAGCCGATCACTTCACGACCCGCCCTGGCTCGACACAAGACCCAGCGCTCGTCGGCGACTGATCCGAACCTGATGGTGTTCTTCGGTACCGGTCAATACATGGCTACTAACGACAACAATACCAGCCAGCAGGAGACGTTCTACGGCGTCTGGGACTCCGGTGCAGGTAATCTCACGCGCAGTGACCTGCAGGTGCAAACACTGAGTACAGATACTGCGAATGGTCAAACCGTACGCATACTCAGCAGCAACGTTGTGGACTACAGCACTAAAAAAGGCTGGTACATTGATTTCCTGACCAGCAAGGAACGGTCTGTCACAAACCCGATTGCCATTGGTGATGTCATCTTCTTCAACAGTATGATCCCATCGAACAGCACCTGCGGCTATGGTGGATCGGGCTGGCTGATGCTAGCCGATCAGCTAAATGGTGGCACGCCCGCGTTCGGTGTGGTTGACGTCAACGGTGACGGCGTCATCGATGACGCGGATTTGACTGCGCTTGGCAATATTGTCTCAGGCGTCGAGTCCGAAGGTATCCCGACCGAATCGCGCTTCATATCCGACAAGCGCGTTACGACAGATTCTTCGGGCGGCATACAAACTGAGACCGTGGAGCCCTTTGAACACAGCGAACCGGCACGCACCTCCTGGAGCCCTCTGGAGTTCTAATGCCTGCGTCGAAACCTGACAACTAAAGGTAAGCAAACATGAAGACTAAATGGACCACAAGCATTACGGCGGCGCTATCAATTCTCGTGTTGTCCGGCAGCAGCGGCCTAGCGGCGGAAACACTACCTGGGCAGCCGTTCGAGAATTATGGTGTTATCGATGAAGCCCCGGATGCCCAAGGCACTGTCTTGGTCTCGGATACCGTGCTACACATGAGCGACCAGACCCAAGTGCTTGCGCAGGGTAATGTTGCCGCATCGGCGAGCGACCTGAAGCGCGGCACCAAGATTGGTTACAACAGTTACGGTACGCGCGCGAACCGGTATATCTCGGATATTTGGATCCTACCGAATAACTTCGATTTCAAAACGCTGGAAGAAGATTGAACACAGGCAGCCAACGCACGGACTGGATTCAATCTGAGGAAATGACCATGCAGCAGCAACCACGTCAAACCGGTTTTACACTGATCGAAATCATGATCACTGTAGCCATTGTCGCCATCCTGGCCGCCATTGCTTATCCTGCCTACACTGATCAACTGCGCAAGGCACGTCGGGCGGATGCCAAGGCCGCTCTGATGGATCTCGCACAGAGTGCAGAACGCTTCTACACACAAAATGGCACCTATGACGGGTATCAAGATGTATTGCCTTTTTCCGAATCGCCACAGGATTCCGGAACAAAATTCTACGATCTCGACTTTGCCAACAACGATCAGACTTTCGTCCTGTCGGCCGCACCCAAGAATGGCCAGGACAGTGATCCCTGCGGGACCCTGACCATCAATCAAGTTGGCGCAAAGGGCTCGGATGACACGAACGCAAACTGCTGGGCTCGCTGATTAGGCTGTTATGATCGCAACGCATTCGGCAACGCAAAAGTGATCGTCTCTTCGCGTCCGCGCTGTTCTTCTGCCAAGCTTGCTCCAAACAACTGCAGCGCCTCGACCACCTGCTGCACCAGCAGCTCGGGAGCCGAGGCGCCGGCGGTGACGCCAACCGCTTTTTTTCCATCCAGCCATTCCGCACGAATCTGGTCCGCACCATCAATCAAATAAGCAACCACGCCCTGGTTCTCCGCCAGCTCGCGCAGTCGATTGGAATTGGAACTATTCTTCGAACCCACCACCAGAATCAGGTCGCACTTTTCCGCCAGCGTCTTCACGGCATCTTGGCGGTTCTGCGTCGCGTAACAGATATCGTCCTTACGCGGACCTTGGATTGCAGGGAAGCGCGCGCGCAGGGCCTCGACAACGCGCGTGGTGTCGTCAACTGATAATGTCGTCTGCGTGACGTAGGCAAGATCATCGGGGGAATGCACGTTTAGTTCAGCCACACCGGCGACATTCTCGACCAGATACATCGCTCCGCCATGGGCGCCATCGTACTGACCCATGGTACCTTCGACCTCGGGATGGCCTGCATGGCCGATGAGGATACATTCACGACCTGTGCGCGCATGGCGGCTGACTTCCATATGCACCTTGGTCACCAGTGGACAGGTAGCATCGAATACGCGTAGCGCACGCGCCGCCGCCGCGTCTTGTACGGCGCGCGGAACACCGTGCGCACTGAAGATCAGCGTGGCGCCGTCCGGTACATCGTTTAAATCTTCAATAAAAATCGCACCGCGGCTGTTGAGATTCTCCACAACATAGCGGTTGTGCACGACCTCGTGACGCACATAGATGGGCGCACCGAACAGTTCCAACGCGCGCTCGACGATTTCGATAGCGCGATCTACACCAGCGCAGAAACCACGGGGATTGGCGAGCAAAAGCTGCATAGATGATGTTCCGGGTGGAAATTAATGTGGGGCGATTATAAGCGCAATCTACCGGGAATCGTGAATCACACGAATTTCTGGGGCATTAACTTGACTGATCACCACCAAGGTGGCCAAAGACCTGATTGAACCGCAGAGGCGCAAAGGCGCAAAGAATGCCCTCGTAAAAAGACTAAGTAAGGTCTTAATAATTCGTCATTCCGGCGAAGGCCGGAATCTAGTGCCTTGAATCGCATGGATTCCGGCCTTCGCCGGAATGACGACCTGTTGGGTAATTATAAAACGCTTTCCCACTAATTTTTCTTTGCGACTTAGCACCTTTGCGGTTCGTATTCATTTGGCAAGCTAGGCGGTGGCCGCAACCCGTAGGGTGTGGTGAGCGCAGCGAACCGCACCATGTCTGTACGAGCAGCCGTTCGGTGCGGTTCACGTTGTTCACCGCACCCTACATCAGACCTTCTGGTGATTCAGCGGGTGGCTCTACGGAAATTATTTCCGATTCGAAAATAATGGGCTTTCCGGCCAGCGGGTGATTGAAGTCTATCTGCACCCGCTCAGCATCAACAGCGATCACCAGGGCGGCGACCTCTTCGCCCTCCGCCCCAACGAAGCCGACCAGCGCGCCAGGCTCAAGCTGCATGTCAGCAGGAAACTGGTCGCGTGGCAACCAACCCACGGCCACGGGATCATGTGTGCCATAAGCCTGCTCGGGCGTGAGGGTAATCGACTGTTTTTGACCGGGTCGCATGCCATAGAGTGCAACCTCCAGGCCGTATACTAACGCGCCATCACCGATGATAACTTCCAGTGGATCATCATCAAAGGTCGATTCGGCGACCATGCCGTTGGCCAGTTTGATAGCAAGATGCAGGCGCACGCGGCTGCCGGGCTGGATCTGCGAAGGATGGATCATGCCGTCGGTTCCTGCTTACGCGCACGCAGCCCGCTCAACACGACCAACACGGCTCCGACCATGATCGCGGAGTCGGCAATATTGAAGGCAGGCCAATGCCAATCCGCATAATGCCAGTCGATAAAATCAATTACGTGACCATACAGACCACGGTCGATGAGATTGCCAACCGCGCCCCCGAGGATCATCACCAAGCCGAGCGCCGTCATCTGTTCGTCCGCACGCAGACGCCGCAGCCAAGTAACGATAATCACTACAGCAATCAGACCAATACCAAGGAAAAAATAGCGCTGCCAACCGCCGGCCGCCGCCAGAAAACTAAAGGCAGCGCCGCGATTGTAGGCCAGGGTGAAGTTAAACCAGGACAGAACTTCAATCGACCCTTCAGCGCTCAACACGTTCTCGGCCCAGATTTTGGCCGCCTGATCCAGCACTACAACCAGTGCGGACAGCCACAACCAACGTAACGCTGAGTGCTGTGTGGACTCAGGCATAACGACGCTGCTCTCCGGCTCCTGCGACATTTTCCACGCAACGCCCGCATAGCTCCGGGTGCTCGCTGTGTTGACCGACATCTTCGCGATGATGCCAACAGCGCACGCACTTGGCATGCGCAGACGGCGCAGCGGTTACCCACAACTCACCGCCACTCGCGAGTTCAAGCTTTAGCGCATTGTCTGGCGGGGTCGTCAGCGGATGCACTCGCGCATAGGAGGTGATGAACGCGAACCGCAACTCATCTTCCAAACGTTTGAGCAGGTCATGGAGTTCGGTACTGCAATACAGATCTACTTCAGCATCCAGCGAAGAACCGATACTACCGGCCACGCGCAGCTTCTCCAACTCTTTGGACACGAGTTCGCGCACTGCCATTACCTGTTTCCAGAAATCCATGCCATAGCGATTCGATTCAGCCTCGTCCGTCAGGAACATCTCTGGCAACTCGAACCAGGTTTCCAGAAACACCGACTGCTCACGCTCACCGGGGATGCTTTTCCAGATCTCATCGGCAGTAAAACTCAAGATTGGCGCCAGCCAACGCACCAGTGCCTCGACGATCAGATACATTGCCGTCTGCGCGGAACGTCGCGCGACGCTATCCGCCTTGCAGGTGTATTGACGATCTTTGATGATATCCAGATAGAAGCTACCCAAATCCACGGCACAGAAATTATGCACGCGCTGATAGATCAGATGAAATTCATAGCTGTCGTAAGCGCGCTGGATATCGCCCTGCAATAAACGCGCGCGTTCCACCGCCCAGCGGTCCAGCATCAGCATCTGCTCGGGCGCGAGCGCATGCTCCATGGGATCGAAACCGTTCAGGTTGGCGAGCAGAAAGCGTGCCGTGTTGCGCAGGCGTCGATAGGCATCGGCAGTACGCTTCAGAATCTCATCCGACACCGTCATCTCGGTCCGGTAGTCGGTCGCCGCCACCCACAACCGCAGAATGTCCGCGCCCAGGTTGTTTACGACTTTCTGTGGCGCCACCACGTTGCCTTTGGACTTGGACATCTTCTGGCCTTTGGCGTCGACGGTGAAACCGTGTGTCAGCACACTGCGATAGGGCGCCGTGCCGTGCATCGCCACCGAACTCAACAGCGACGACTGAAACCAACCACGATGCTGATCGGAACCTTCCAGATACAAATCGGCCGGTCGACCCAGGTTACTGCGTTGATCCAACACAGCGTGATGCGTGACACCGGAATCGAACCAGACATCCAGCGTATCCGTCACCTTGATGTACTCAGCCGCTTCGTCCCCTAAGATATCGGCCGCATCCAATTCAAACCACGCATCGATCCCTTTGCGTTCAACCGAGAGCGCAACCTCTTCAACCAATCGCGCCGTATCCGGATGTAGCTTGCTGCTGTGTTTGTGTACGAACAGCGCAATCGGCACGCCCCAGGTGCGTTGCCGCGAGACGCACCAGTCGGGACGTTTCTCGACCATGCCTTCGATGCGCGCCTTGCCCCAGCTGGGCAGCCACTGTACGGATTGAATCTCTTTGAGTGCCTGTGCGCGCAGACCGTTGTGATCCATGCCGATAAACCATTGCGGTGTGGCACGGAAGATGATCGGTGTTTTGTGACGCCAGCAATGTGGATAGCTGTGGCGGATCTTTTCTTCATGCACCAACGCGCCACGTGTCTTCAGCGTCTCAATCACATCGTCGTTGGCCGAGAACACATGCTTGCCGGCGAACAGTTCGGTATCCGGCAGAAACACGCCATCACCGCCAACCGGATTATCGACCTCAATGCCATAGCGCTGGCCGACCACATAATCGTCCTGACCGTGACCGGGCGCAGTGTGCACGGCACCGGTACCGGCTTCAGTGGTGACGTGATCGCCGAGGATGATCGGTACTTCGCGTCTGTAGAAGGGATGCTGGAGCTTCAGACCTTCCAGATCAGCACCTTTGCAGTTCGCAATGACGCTGTATTTCTCGATACCATAGCGCAGTAAGGCGGCGCCATGCAGCGCCTCGGCCAGGATCAGGCGCTCAATGCCGTGCGCGCTTTCGCACTGCATAACGACGTAATCCAGCTCTGGATGCAATGCCACCGCACGGTTGGCCGGCAGCGTCCAAGGTGTCGTCGTCCAGATCACAATCGACAACGGGCCTTTGCCTTCGCCATTGCCTTGCAGAGTGCTGCGTGCAAACAAGGCCTCTTCATCGAGTACCGCAAAACGTACATCTATCGCCGGCGATGTCTTGTCTTCGTACTCGACCTCGGCCTCGGCCAACGCCGAACCACAATCGGTACACCAGTGTACCGGTTTAAAACCCTTCGTCAGATGTCCATTGGCGGCGATCTTGCCGAGCGAACGAATAATGTCCGCCTCGAATTTGAAGTCCATGGTGAGATAGGGATGATCCCAATCACCCGTAACACCGAGACGAATGAAGTCTTCCTTCTGCTTCGCCACCTGCGACGCCGCATACTCACGGCATGCCATGCGGAAACCGGCATGATCGATCTTGCGACCGGCCTTGCCGACCTTCTTTTCGACATTCAGCTCAATGGGCAGACCATGACAGTCCCAACCCGGCACATAGGGTGCATCGAAACCCGACAGGGTTTTGCTCTTGACGATGATGTCTTTGAGAATCTTGTTGACCGCGTGGCCGATGTGGATCTCGCCATTGGCATAGGGCGGACCATCGTGCAGCACGAATCGCGGGCGCCCGGCGCCGATCTCGCGCATGAGACTGTATAGCCCGATCTCATCCCAGTGCTTGAGCATGTCGGGTTCGCGATTCGCGAGATTGCCCTTCATGGGGAAATCTGTGTTCGGCAGGTTCAGAGTATCTTTGTAATCGGCCACGTTGGGGTCCTGGTCTATGAATTCAAAAGCCTCACCACGAAGGCGCAGAAGGCGCGCTAAGGAAAAATCTTTAGCCACGAAATCCACGAAAGAACACGAAAAATGATCCAATTTAAGGAAACTCTGAATAATTCGTCATTCCGGCGCAGGCCGGAATGACGGTTTAGTAATAACTCAGAGGTTCCTTAAAATCCTTTCGAGTTGTTTCGTGGATTCCGTGGCCATTATATCTTTGGTTTTCCTTCGTGCGCCTTCTGCGCCTTCATGGTGAAAAAGTATCTCAACTAAAATATTTCAAGTGGCGCGTCGTGCAAAAAAATCCCGCGCCTGCTGCGCATCCTGTTCAATCTGCGCCTTGAGTTCCGGAAACGAGTCAAAGCGCTTTTCGTCGCGAATCTTGTACACGAAATCCACGGCAACATGACGCCCGTAAATGTCGCCAGAAAAATCGAACAGGTGCACCTCCAGCAGACTGCGAGTGCCATCGACCGTTGGACGCGTACCGACATTGGCCACACCCGGCAACGGCTCCTTGTCCAAGCCGTACATCTCCACGGCGAATACACCCTGCACCGGCGTACTGTGCCGATGCAGGAACAGGTTCGCGGTCGGAAAACCGATGGTACGGCCGCGCTTGTCGCCGTGAGCGATTCGACCCAGCATGCGATAACCGCGCCCAAGCATCTGTTCAGCGGCGTTGATGTTGCCCGCGCGCAGCGCTTCGCGAATGCGCGTGCTGCTCACGCGCGCACCGGCTTGCTCGAAACTGTGCATATGCACCACTTGAAAACCTTCACGCCGACCGACCTGCACCAGATAGTCAAAATCGCCGCCACGGCCATTGCCGAATCGAAAGTCGTCGCCGACCACCAGATAGCGCACACCCAGTCCATCGATAAGCACGCGCTGCACAAATTCATCGGCAGTGAGTTCTGCGAAGGCCCGATCAAACCGCAGACACAATACCCGGTCGATCGAATAACGCCGCAACGCCATCCATTTTTCGCGGAACCGCGTCAATCGCGGCGGCGCCTGATCCGGCGCAAAATATTCCTGCGGCTGCGGCTCGAAAATAATCGCCGTTGTCGGCAAGCCAAGGTCAGCGGCACGCTCCGCGAGTTGTCCCAAAACGGCCTGATGACCGAGATGTACCCCGTCAAAGTTGCCGATGGTCGCTGCACAGCCGCGCATTGCCGGTGTCAGATTGTGCAAACCGCGGATCAATTGCATGCCGGTAAAATCACTGGGGACGGGTTCGCCAAAGGCGTGATTATAAAGCACTGACCGGGCTTGTCATTGTTCAGGACCGGCCTTATCCGGGCGCTGCCATAACGCGTGCAGATTCTGCCCCAGCAGCTGTAGGGTACCGAGATAGGTCACGCCGGCGATACCGATCCACAGGGCCAGTCGCAGCAGTCGTTCCGTACTGCCGCGCTCCACCCAGACATCGAAATCCTTGACGCCAAACCACAGCAGCGCCGTCATCACCAAGCTGCCAAACAGTACCCGCAATAGCACGCGGCCCCACCCAGGCTGTGGTGCATAGACCCCAGTAGCGCGCAAATGCCGGTACAGCAGCCAGGCATTCAGCCAGGCCGAAACCGTAGTGGCCAGGGCCAGGCCAGCGTGCGGGCCCTCGATCTGGAAATACAGCATGGGTAGCACAAACAACAGGTTCAGCCCCATGTTGGAAATCATGGCGATGATCGCGATGCGCACCGGCGTGCGAGTGTCCTGGCGCGCATAAAAGGCCGGCGCCAGCACCTTGATCAGAATGAATGCGGGCAGACCCAGCGTCATGGCCATAAGACTAAGCGCGGCCATGCGCGCGTCATGAGCCGCGAACTCGTCGTACTGGAACAGCGCCACCATGATCGGACCCGACAGCAGAAACAGGCCCAACGCCGCCGGCACGCCCAACAGCATTACCCAGCGCAGTGACTGGTCCAGGAGACTCTGAAATCTCACCGGATCGGCTGTGGCATGAGAGCGCGACAGGCTGGGCAGGATCACCGTCGACAGGGCAATACCAAATACCCCCAGCGGAAACTCCACCATGCGATCCGAGTAATACAGCCAGCTCACACTGCCGGTGACCAGGAATGAGGCGATGATGGTGTCCAATAACAGATTAATCTGGGCGACTGAAGAACCCAGGATCGCCGGCCCCATGAGTTTGAGAATCCGTTGCACACCCTCATGGCGCCAGCCCCAGCGCGGCCAATCCAGCAAATTCATTCGCCGCAAGGCCGGGAACATGACCAGCAATTGCACCACACCCGCTACGGCCACCGCCCAGGCCAGTGCCATAACCGGCAGGTCGAAATACGGTGTTGCCCACCAGGCAGCCGAAATCATCACAACGTTGAGCAGTACCGGCGCAAAGGCTGGCAGGGCAAACTTTCCATAGGTGTTGAGGATGCCACTGGCAAAGGCCACCAGGGAGATGAATAGGATGTAGGAGAAGGTGATCCGCAACATTTGCGCGGTCAGGTCGAATTTCGCCGGCTCGTCAATAAAGCCCGGCGCGAAGAGCATCACAATCAACGGACTTGCGAACACCCCCACCAGGCTGACCAAGGACAGGATCCCGGCGAGGGTACCTGCCACTCGGCGAACCAGTTCGCGGACCTCGTCCTGTTCGCGTTGGGCGCGGTATTCACCGAGCACCGGCACGAAGGCCAAAGAGAATGCCCCCTCGGCAAACAATCGGCGCAGAAAATTGGGAATTTTGAAGGCGACAAAGAAAGCATCCATCTCGCCACCTGCGCCGAACACCCGGGCCAAGATCAGATCGCGGGTGAAACCCAGTATTCTCGACAGCAGGGTCATAGCACTGACCACCAGCGTATTTCTGATCAAACCCTGCCCTGCCATGGACTGCCCTCGTCACCGCTCGCGCGGATCTAATCTATTTACCTAAAAAATCATTTCAGCCACGGAAACACACGGAAGACACTGAAACACAGTGCATTCCTGGAGCGACTATTCACCACCTTGCGGGTAATGGCGGTGCCGGCGTGAAGCTGATGATCTTGTCCGTGTTTTTCCGTGTGCTTCCGTGGCAAATGCGGTTTATAGGTTTAAGCCAATGGACCACATGCACCAGATCATGGAAAGTAATGCCGCGTGATTCGATAGCCGCCTGAAATTTGGTGGATTTTAACCGAAATACCCTGCGCCTGCGCAGGCTAGGATATGCCTTCATCTAAACGTTTGGGCGTTGACAACGGGCACAAAAATCCGGATAGTACGCCTCCTTTCAGTACCACGCATTAAGGAGTCGTACCTTGGCCAACACTGCACAAGCAAAGAAGCGCGCCCGTCAGGCGGAAAAGCATCGCGCCCAGAACGCGAGCCAGCGCTCCGAGCTGCGCACCGAGATCAAGAAGACGGTTAAGGCCTTGGCCACCGGCACTGCCGAAGTCGCCCGCGCCGCCTACGTCGCCGCCGTCCCGGTCATCGACAGCATGGCGCGCAAGGGTCATATCCACAAGAATAAGGCCGCGCGTCACAAGAGCCGCCTGAACACCCGCCTGAAGGCCATGGCCGCCGGTTGATCTGAACGTTCATCGCAAGCATAAAAAAAGCCGGTCAGCGACCGGCTTTTTTTATGTCTTATGGATTTTGCAGTGCCCATTAGACCGAAGGTCTTAATGCGCCGAATGTTCTGACCACCCAAATCCTGACATCGCGGGCAAATGCAAAATAGTGAGTCCCCTCTCCCCTCGCGGGAGAGGGCCAGGGTGAGGGAACTCCCTGATACACATCCGTTTGGATATTACTTTGCGCGCCATCGACGTCTTAAGGTTTCAATGCGCCGAATGTTCTGACCACCCAAATCCTGACATCGTGGGCAAATGCAAAATAGTGAGTTCCCTCTCCCCTCGCGGGAGAGGGCCAGGGTGAGGGGGCTGCCTGATAGAGAGTCACCCTCACCCTGACCCTCCCCCGTCAAGGGGGAGGGAATTCCCTGATACACATTCGTTTGGATATTACTTCGCGCGCTATCGACGTCTTTGTGTTGAAGTGAGTTTCGGATTAACTGCCGCGTCGCAGACAGCCGTTAAACGACTACCAGATTATCGCGATGAATTAATTCCGGATCGTCGACATAACCCAAGATGGACTCGATACGATCGCTGGGCTGACCAATGATGCGCGCCGCTTCATCGGCGCTGTAATTGACCAACCCACGCGCGACCTCGCTACCGTCCGGTGCCTGACAGACCACCAACTCGCCGCGTTTGAAGCTACCTTCGACGGCCGTGACACCGACCGGCAAGAGACTGCGGCCAGATTGGCGCAGCACAGTGACCGCACCGGCATCCAGCCGTACCTTGCCACGCACGGTCATCTGACTATCTAACCACTGTTTGCGCGCAGCGATCGGTCCCTGACGCGGTTTCAGCAGGGTCCCCGCCACCTCACCCGCGCTGACGCGACGCAGAATATCCGGCTCACGACCGGAGACAATGATGGTGCTGGCACCGGAACGCGCGGCGCGCCGCGCCGCGCGTATTTTAGTAATCATGCCACCGCGGCCCAAAGCACCCGCACCGGTCGCCATACGTTCCAGCGCCGGGTCATCGGCCTCGACCTCGGTGAGCAGATTCGCATTGGGGTTCTGGCGCGGATCGCAATCGTACACGCCTTTCTGATCGGTCAGAATCACCAGCAGATCCGCCTCGACCAGATTGGCGACCAGTGCCGCCAGGGTGTCGTTGTCACCGAACTTGATCTCTTCGGTGGCCACGGTGTCGTTCTCGTTGACCACCGGGATAACGTTCAGTTTGAGCAGACTGCGCAGGGTGCTGCGGGCATTGAGATAGCGACGCCGATCGGCGAGATCATCGTGAGTCAGCAAGACCTGGGCGGTGTGCAGACCATGCTGCATGAAACGCGATTCGTAGGCTTGAACCAGTCCCATCTGGCCGACGGCAGCGGCGGCCTGAAGTTCGTGCAGGGCGTGAGGTCGCTTTTTCCAGCCCAGCCGACTCATGCCTTCCGCGACCGCACCGGACGACACCAACACTATCTCGCGGCCGTCTGCTTTGAGGCCGACCATCTGCTCGACCCAGGCGCTGATGGCTGCGAAATCCAACCCACGACCATCGTTGGTCAACAGGGCGCTGCCGATCTTGATGACCCAACGTCGGCTGTGTCCGAGTTTTTCCCGTGTGCTCATGGAGCGCTACGTTAATCTATGTCGGGACTGTCTGCCACAGTATCAGTAGCAGTTTCCGCAGCAGCCTCGGCCGCATCCGCAGTCCGCTGCGCGGCCTGCGCCTCGATGTGTTCCATAATGCGATAGACCAGATCCTGCGTGCCCAACGCACTCAGTGCGCTGATGCGAAACACCGGCCCCGTCCAACCCAGGCCATCAATGATGCCCTGACAGCGCGCATCACGCTCTTCTTCGGGCAGCTGGTCAATCTTATTCAGCACCAGCCAGCGCTCTTTCTCGACCAGCTCCGTGCTGTATTTGCCCAACTCGGCAATGATCTTCTGCGCATCGTCGATCGGGTCGCCGCTACCGCCATAGGGCGACACATCGACCAGGTGCAGCAACAACCGTGTACGCATCAGATGTTTGAGGAACTGAATACCCAGACCTGCGCCTTCGGCTGCTCCCTCGATCAGACCGGGGATATCGGCCATCACAAAGGAACGGTGCGCAGCAGCGCGCACCACGCCAAGATTGGGATAGAGCGTGGTGAAGGGATAATCGGCGACTTTAGGGCGCGCCGCCGATATCGTGCGGATCAGCGTGGACTTGCCGGCATTCGGCATACCGAGCAGACCGACATCGGCTAAAAGTTTTAGCTCCATGCGCAGCTCGCGCTGTTCACCCGTGGTACCCGGCGTGGCTTGGCGCGGCGCACGATTGGTGGAACTCTTGAAGCGGGCATTGCCGATGCCGTGCCAACCACCTTGCGCCACCAGCACCTGTTGGCCTGGACTGGTCAGGTCCGCAATCAGCTCATCCGTATCGCTGTCATAAATCATGGTGCCGACCGGCACGCGCACGATCAGATCATCACCCTTGGCACCGGTGCAGTTGGCGCCGCGGCCGTTCTCACCACGCTGCGCCGGATAACGTCGCACAAAGCGGAAATCGACCAGCGTATTGATGTTCTCATCGGCGATCATGTACACACTGCCGCCGTCACCACCGTCACCGCCATCGGGACCACCGAAGGGGATGTATTTTTCCCGACGAAAACCCACGCAGCCGTTACCGCCGTCGCCGGCGGTTACCTGGATTGTCGCTTCATCTACGAATTTCATAAATTCAGGTTATATATTCTAGGTACTAGGTTCTAGGTGAAGAAATAAACCTATATACCGAATTTGCCATGGAATCACACGGAAAAAAACGCGGACCAGATCATAAGCTTCACGCCGGCACATCCATCACCCGCAAGGTGGTGAATAGTCGCTCCAGGCATGTACTGTGTTTCAGTGTCTTCCGTGTGTTTCCGTGGCTGAAATGATTTTTTAGGATAAAACATTACTCGGCCCTAGCACCTAGAACCTAGTACCTAATTTGTAATAAAAAAGGCCCCGTACCGGACGGGGCCTTGCAAGGAGCGCTTGCGTTGCCGGTTTTACTCGGCCGCCACCACGTCCACAAACTTGCGGTTTTTGGGGCCGCGGGTCACAAACACAACCTTGCCGCCCGCTGTGGCAAACAGGGTGTGGTCCTTGCCGCAGCCAACATTCAGGCCGGGGTGAAAATGGGTGCCGCGCTGACGGACAATGATGTTGCCGGAAAGTACCTGCTCACCACCGTAGCGCTTGACGCCCAGTCGTTTTGATTCTGAGTCGCGGCCGTTGCGTGTACTGCCGCCTGCCTTTTTATGTGCCATTGCTGAACCCTGCCTTTAATCTGAAATTGCTTACGCGGCTGAATACTTACGCGGAAACGGCGTTGATCTGCACTTCCGTGAAATGCTGACGATGACCCTGACGCTTCAGGTGATGCTTACGCCGACGGAATTTGACGATGTACACCTTCTTGTGACGACCATGCGCCTTCACCGTGGCGCTAACCTTACCACCGGCCAAGTACGGGGTGCCCAATTTGACGGCGTCGCCATCGGCAACCATCAGCACGCGGTCGAACTCCACGGTTTCACCCTCGGCCACTTCCAGCTTTTCAATCTTAAGGGTTTCACCCGGGGTGACCCGGTACTGCTTACCACCAGTGACGATCACTGCATACATCGCGAAGTTCTCCGAAAAACACGTCTTGTTGCCAAGCGCCACTGCGCCACAGCACTGAAAGGGCGCCAATTCTATAGTCCGGGCCTCTACAGGTCAAACTCGATTTGCTTGGTTTGCGTGCGGGCCTGAGGTTACACTAGGCCCCCCGTCACCCATGAGGCCGGGACCCGCCCGGGGTGACCTGGCGGTTGCCCGATCCCAGACGGTCAGGATTTCCCCAGCTGATGCGCGAACCACTTCGAAAAGACAATCACTTCATGACCTTGGATCAGGTACGCAACCTGACCATCGGGGACATGCAGGCTGTCGACCACCTTATTCAGGAACGGTTGAGTTCCGATGTTCTGCTGATCAATCAGCTCGGACAATACATTGTTAACAGCGGCGGCAAGCGCCTGCGCCCATTATTAGTCCTGCTGGCTGCACACGCCTGCGGCTACAGCGGACGCCATCATCTCAACCTCGCGGCCATCGTGGAATTCATTCACACCGCCACCCTGCTCCACGATGATGTCGTGGATGCCTCGGAGCTGCGCCGCGGTCGCGAAACCGCCAACGCCATCTGGGGCAACGAGGCCAGCGTGCTGGTCGGTGATTTCCTGTATTCGCGCGCCTTCGAAATGATGGTGGAAGTCGGCAGCATGCGCATTATGGAAATCATGGCGCAGACCACCAACACCATCGCCGAAGGCGAGGTGATGCAACTGCTCAACTGCCATGACCCGGATACCAGTGAAGCCCACTACATGGAAGTCATCCGTTGCAAGACCGCTAAGCTGTTTGAAGCGGCAGCGCGCATCGGTGCCGTGTTGGGTGGACAGTCGGCTGCTATAGAAGAAGCCATTGCCACGTACGGCATGCACCTGGGAACGGCGTTTCAGCTTATCGATGACGTACTCGACTACAGCGCCGACGCGTCAGAAACCGGCAAAAATATCGGTGACGATCTGGCCGAAGGCAAACCCACGCTGCCACTCATTTATGTGTTGCGCAAAGGCACCACAGAGCAGGTTGCTGTGATCCGAAACGCCATTGAACACGGCGGCCGTGACGACATCGAAGCCGTCCAAACGGCCATTGAATCGGTAGGGGCCATCGCGTACACTGCGCAATCCGCGCGATCGGCCGCCGATCAAGCCATGCAGGCGCTGCAGATTTTACCCGCATCTCCCTACAAGGATGCCCTGTACGCGCTCGCGGAGTTCTCAGTCAGCAGGACTTATTGAAAATCATTTCGGGGTGTAGCTCAGCCTGGTAGAGCACTGCCTTCGGGAGGCAGGGGCCGGAGGTTCGAATCCTCTCACCCCGACCAAATTCGTTATAGCGGTTGACCCGAATCACCGCTTCCCTTCAGCACCCTCTCCAACGTCCTCTCTTCGCATCTGTCGGGTTGCTCGGATTACCGGCCCAACGCAAACACCGCGTCAGGCGTGCGGCGGGCTGTACGCAGGTTAACTGCGTACAGCTATATCCTCCTTACCCTCTCACCCCGACCAAATTCGTTATAGCGGTTGACCCGAATCTCCGCTGATCTTTTGCAACATCTCCAACTGATTTCTTCGCACCTGTCGGACGCGGCCTTCGGCCAGTATCCGACTTACGTTATTTCGCACAACCAAACGTAGGTCGGATTCAGCGACGTAGCCGCGCGTCCGACAGTCCTACTGATTTGCAAATAACGCCTACAACATCGTTGCCGTTTTTGTAAGATGCCAATGGGTCAGGCACAATCCTCGTCGACCGCACGGTTTTATCGACAGGACCATCGCCCGGCATGATTTCAGGCATTAACAGGAAACTTGTCCCCATTGGCCTTGGCGTACTGCTCGTTGGCCTCTTCTTGTGGATTCAACATACCGATAATCACAGCATCGCGGCGGTGCGCGATCGTCTCGAATACCTTGCTTACGATTTACGCCTCAATGCCAGTCTGCCGGTACATCCGCAACCGCAGAAAGACATTCTGATCGTCGATATCGACGAGCGTAGTTTGCAGCAGGAAGGCCGCTGGCCTTGGCCACGATCGAGATTGGCCGAGTTGGTGGCGCGTTTGCAGAAGGCCGGCGCTGCAGTGATCGCCTTCGACATGGTGCTGTCCGAATTAGAAACCAATGCCGCCAGTGACCTGCTCGCACGCTTGCCCCCGGAACTGTCGAATGATGCGCTCACGACTTATCTAAGGCATGAAGCGGAATCGACCGATGGCGATGCACGCTTGGCGGAACGCCTCGCGGCCGGCGACTCAGTATTAGGTGTGGTGCTGCATAATCAAGACAGTCCCGCCAGCGGAACATTGCCATCGCCACTGTTCCATGTCGATGTAAATACAGCGCCGTTACTGGTCACCGCACTGCCAACCTACACGGCGAATCGCGACCAGTTGCAGCGTGCCGCAGGCTTTGCGGGTTTTCTCACCGCACTACCCGACAGCGATGGCGTGATCCGCCGCGCACCGTTATTACTGCGCCATGGGAATGAACTCTATCCGACTTTGGCATTGGAAGCAGCGCGATTGTTTTTACTGAGCGATAAACCGCGGTTGCAGACAACCTCACTCGGTGAATTCACCGCCATTGAAGGCATTGATCTCGGTGGCCAACTGATCCCCACCGACGCTGCCGGACGCGTGCTCATACCCTATATCGGGCCAAGTGGAAGCTTCGCGCACCTTTCCGCCGCAGCGGTACTGCGGGGTGAATTCGAGCCCAGTGACGCAGCTAATCGCATTGTGCTTATTGGCACATCGGCACTCGCGCTCGCCGATCTCAAAGCCACGCCGGTTCAAAGTGTTTACCCAGGCGTTGAGGTACATGCCAATTTGCTCGCAGGCATTCTCGCCGGACGTTTTCCACACGAACCCACCTGGGCACCGGGCGCGAGTTTTATGTTAATGCTGACGTTGGGTGTGGTGCTCGCCGTGCTGTTACCGTTGCTATCAGAGGCCTGGATGCTACTGGTCACGACACTGGCGTTGTCCAGCGTGATCATGGGGAATGCCTGGCTGTGGTCGCAGGCTGACCTGATGCTGGTACTGGCTACTCCCGTGTTACTGATACTCAGTCTTGCCGTGCTTAATCTGGGCTATGGCTTTTTATTCGAGGCGCGTAGCCGCCGACAGCTTAAAGATATGTTTGGTGAGTACGTACCACCGGCATTGGTTGACGAGATGAGTCGTCGCGGCGAACACTATGACTTCAACGGCGAGAGTCGCGAGTTGTCAGTTTTATTTGCTGACATCCGCAACTTCACGACATTGTCTGAAAATCTGTCAGCCAGCGATCTCAAGACGCTGCTGAATCGATTCTTCACGCCGATGACACGCATCATCTTTAATCAGCGTGGCACCATCGATAAATATGTCGGCGATATGATCATGGCCTTCTGGGGCGCACCCGTGCAGGACGCAGATCACGCCGACCACGCTATCGCCGCTGCCTTGGACATGCAACGCGCTGTACAAGCTCTACAGATAGAATTTTCCCAGGAAGGGCTGCCGGACATCAACATCGGCATTGGTATCAACAGCGGGATTATGAATGTCGGCGACATGGGTTCGGAATATCGCCGTGCCTATACTGTCATCGGCGATGCCGTGAATCTGGCATCTCGCCTCGAAGGTCTTACCAAATATTACGGCGTTCACCTGGTCGTCGGACCGCGCACGCGCGAACTTGCACCCGATTTAATTTATCAGCAACTGGATCGCGTGCGGGTCAAGGGCAAACACACTGCCGTGGATGTATTCACCCCTTTGTGCAGGACAAATGAAGCGACCGATGCATTGCACGCAGAGCTGCAACTGCATACACAGGCGCTTGATTATTTCTGGGCGCGCGCCTGGACTCAGGCGGAAACAGCGTTTTCGACGCTACAGAATGCGCACCCGGAAGCGCATCTTTATCAACTTTACTTGGAACGCATCAGTATGCTGCGCGATCGTGCGCTACCAGATAATTGGGATGGCGTGTATGAACGGCGCGAGAAATAAATAGGCGCTGTTGTTATCGAGAGATGTCGGGCGCGCGGCTGACGCCGCTGAACCCGACCTACGGTACTGCCATTCTGGCGAAGGCCGCGTCTGACGAATCAACTATGGCGCGGTTCGCCGTGCTCACTACACCCTACAATTTGTTACTGGACGAGCAACGCACCCTCGACATGGGTGGCCGGATTTCCAACTGCCTGGAAGTTGAAGACACCACCAACAGCCTGCCCGGTGTTACCGGTAAATACCATACCCATATCGCCCTCGACTGTCTGTGTCGGGCTGGGACTGACCATTACGGTACTGGTAGCCGCGTTTACAGTCGTAGAGAAGATGTTGCCGCGTACCTGACCGGAGAAATTCACATTCCAGTTTTCCGGTCCGTTGTTTATGCCCATGCTACCGGACGTGATTGCGCCCGTATCGAAATTCACATTGGCATTGAACGTCACGTTGCCTGGCGTCAGCGGACCACCACCGCTACCACCGCCATGCGCAACAACGACACTGCTCAAACTGATACTACCGGTGCGCGAAGCCATCACCGTTTTATCTGTGGGCAACATTGTTGCCCAATGGACGGGAGAATGAATCAGAACCTTCGCAGCGGGATCGGTCGCATTAGTCTGGACCTCTACTGGATTGACGCTGCCG
>JBGSOE010000305.1:0-2886 GCA_041739295.1 Thiohalobacterales bacterium
TTTTTCTTTGGCGAAGCAAAGAAAAGTACCTCGCCCAGCAAGGGCGAAAGGAAGGCGAAGGTGTATCACTGGCAATAATGAGAAAACGTATTTGGGGGGAGTCTCGATGCGGCAGAGGTACAGCCCCGTCGGACGCGGCGCTCCGCGCCTGAATCCGACCTACGATAACTGGTGTGAATTGGAAATGCCTGAACGAAACAGATAACGGCTACCGCCGTTGCCCCTCTCCCTGGCCCTCTCCCGCGAGGGGAGAGGGAATCGACTCAATAGTGCAGGCTCCCGTAGGCGCAGCCGAGCATCGCAGCGGACATCGGGGAAAGCGAGCAAGTGTTTGAGCCCCGTCTTGTGGGGCGAGTTTTGCGAGCGGCCGATGTGCGCGAGAAGCGCAGGGAACCCCGCGTAGCGGGGCAAGCCTTCGGATCGCCTTTCTTTTGGGTACTTTTTCTTTGGCGAAGCAAAGAAAAGTACCTCGCCCAGCAAGGGCGAAAGGAAGGCGAAGGTGTATCACTGGCAATAATGAGAAAACGTATTTGGGGGGGAGTGTCGATGCGGCAGAGTTACAGCCCCGTCGGACGCGGCGCTCCGCGCCTGAACGGCTGCCTGTCACCAGCAATTGCGGGTGACAGGCTTTAAAACAACAATTTTCCTCACCATACCAACCTCGCGTTTAATAGCGAGGTTGGTCCATCCGACCTACGATAACTGGTGTGAATTGGAAATGCCTGAACGAAACAGATAACGGCTACCGCCGTTGCCCCTCTCCCTAGCCCGCTCCCGCGAGGGGAGAGGGGATCATCTCAATAAGGCGCACTGCCTACCGCACAATCCCCCGTGTCTGCTTCTCCAAAAACGCCACCATCACCTCCACCTCCGGACACTCGCCCGCCTGCGCACGCAGCGCCTCGATAGCTTCCTGCAGTGATAGTTTGGAACGGTACAACGTCTTGTACGCCTGTTTGAGCTGCGCAAGCGTCTCAGCACTGAAGCCGCGACGTTTCAGACCTTCGGAATTCAAACCATGCGGCTGCGCGGAATGTCCACTCACCATGACATAGGGCGGCACGTCTTTAGCTATGCCGGTGCTGAAGGCCGTGAAGCTGTGCACGCCCAGCGCACAGAACTGATGCACCAGGGTGAATCCGCCCAGGATCACATAATCCTCGACGCGCACATGGCCCGCCAGCGAGGCGTTATTGGCAAATATCGTGTGATTTCCGATCTGGCAGTCATGGGCGATATGTACATAGGCCATGATCCAGTTATCGTCACCGATACGAGTAACGCCTTCGTCCTGCACGGTACCCCGATTGATGGTCACGAATTCGCGGATGGTGTTGCCGTCGCCGATTTCCAGACGGGTTGGCTCGCCGGCGTATTTCTTGTCCTGCGGCGCGTCACCTAAGGAGGCGAATTGGAAAATGCGATTATTGCGGCCGATGCGGGTCGGCCCCATGATCACGACGTGTGGACCGATCGTGGTGCCGGCGCCAATCTGAACATCCGGACCAATGACAGTGTAAGGACCTACGCTGACATCCTCGGCCAGCTCCGCTTTAGGGTCGATGACGGCGCGGGAATCAATCAAATGTCTACGCCCCGTTCCGTGCACATGATTTGTGCGCTGGCGGCGATTTTACCCTCGACGGTCGCCTCGCACTCGAACACCCAGATACCACGTTTGCTGTTCACGACACGCACGTCAAGCATCAGTTGATCGCCCGGCTCCACCGGCCGTTTGAAGCGTGCCTTGTCGATTCCGACCAGGAAAAACAACGAATCGTTATTGGCGGCACGATCGACTGTCCGAAAGGCCAACAGGCCGGTCGCCTGGGCCATCGCCTCAAGAATAAGGACGCCCGGCATGATGGGGCGTTGCGGGAAGTGCCCATTAAAGAACGGTTCGTTGAAAGTCACGTTCTTGTAACCACGCAGATACTCGCCCACTTTGTAATCAAGCACGCGATCAATAAGCAGGAAGGGATAGCGATGCGGCAACAGCCGCAGTATTTCGTTAATGTTCATTGTCGTATCAGTCATATCCGCATCTCATATCCCAAGCTAAATATTTATGGCCACGAAATCCGCGAAACCCACGAAAGGATTTTTGATCAGAGATTCCTTAATATTTTTTTCGCGGGTTTCGTGGATTTCGTGGCTGATAATCATTTCTTTTCGTCGAGTCTGCGTTCCAGGGCCTGTAGGCGGCGCGCCATATCATCCAGATGACGCAAACGAACCGCAATCTTGTTCCACTGATCATTAGGCAGTGCTGCCAGGCCCGACGAATACACACCTGGCGCGGTGATCGATTTGGTCACCATCGACATGCCTGTGACAACCGTTCCATCGGCAATTTCCAGATGACCGACAACGCCAACGCCACCCGCGAGCATGCAGTGCGCGCCGATCTTGGCGCTGCCGGAAATACCGACACAACCTGCCACGGCGGTATGCGCACCGATTTGAACGTTGTGCGCAACCTGAATCTGGTTGTCGAGTTTGACACCGTCTGCAATCAGCGTGTCTTCCAACGCACCGCGATCGATACTGGTGTTGGCACCGATTTCGACATCATCACCGATGTGGACACTGCCGAGTTGCGGCACTTTGAGCCAACGTCCGTTTTCGTTGGCCAGACCGAACCCATCACTGCCGATGACCGCGCCGGGATGGATAAGACAGCGCGAACCCAGCTGCACACCATGACATAAAGTGACATTGGCAACCAAGCGCGTGGCCGCACCGATAACAACGTCGCGACCGACGACACAACCGGGGCCGATAATGGCGTTGGCGCCGATGTATGCCGGGCCTCGAATAACCGCATTCTCCAGCACCCTGACGCCATCAGCCAGCACCACCGTGCCCTCGATAACCGCGCTGCCT
>JBGSOE010000314.1:0-8545 GCA_041739295.1 Thiohalobacterales bacterium
GCGCATGTCGATTGATGACTTCGGAACCGGCTATTCATCGCTGGCCTATCTGAAGCAATTGCCGCTGGATCAGCTCAAGATCAATGATAAGTTTGTGCGCGATGTATCCGTCAGTATCAACGATGCCGTGATCGCTGAGACCATTATTTCTATGGCCAGCCACCTTGGACTCAAGGTGGTCGCCGAGGGTGTGGAAACAATCGAACAGTTCCAGTTCCTGCAAAGCAAAGGCTGCGATTTGTATCAGGGCTACTATTTCAGTCGACCATTGACGGCCGAGGCGTTTGAGGAGTTCTTGCTTGATTCCGGACCCAGAAAACCCTTGAGTTCTACTGCGCCAGGCTAAGGGTTGGTCGCTCTAATGGCGGGTAAAGCGCAATAATGGCCACTTTTTTGAAAACTGCGCTCTGCTTCTGATTAACCCGGCAGACAAAAACGCCGCAGGTGACTGCGGCGTTTTTGTCTGTACGTACGAGGTTAGTTTCGCCTTACTATTTCTTGGCGGCTTTTTCAGCGCGTTTTTCTTTCATTGTCTTCGCCGGTTTCTTTTTGGCTTCTTTTTTCTTGTCCATACCCTTTGCCATGGCAGTTTCCTCTTGTGGTTAATAATTCATTGGCGTTTGGTTTAACGACGATATTGGACGCTTCACCGTAATCAGGGTCAAACAAAATTGTGGAGAACATTAGGAGGACTTATGTTCTGACCCGGATTAATATCAAACCCAAGATCACTCTCGGCTAAATACCTGCCTTGCATCAAACACCGGACCATCCACACACACCCGTTTCATCGCCGGGCCTTGCTCGGTTTGCACGAGCACGGTACAGCCGGCGCAGCCGCCGACGGCGCAGGCCATGAATTCTTCCAGCGATACCTGGCAGGGCAGGTCGAAATCGCGTGCGAGTTTGGCAGTGGCGGCGAGCATGGGGTGTGGGCCGCAGGCGAAGATTTCGACTTCGTTGCGTCGCGCTTCGCTGAGTGTATTCAGCCAGGCGCGCGCGAGGTCGGTGATGTAGCCATCGAAACAGCCGGGATAACCTTGCAGAGTGGCGAGACGCGATGGCACGCCCCAATCTTCCAGCAGTGGCATGTTGGCGATCACGCCCTCGGGCATGCCGGGTATCAGAATGCGTGAGGGTTGGGTCTGGAACGGGAAGGGCACTTCCGAACCCATCAGCACCAGCGGTTGCCAGTGTTTGTCCGCTTTCAGATGTTCGGCCAGAAATACCATGGGTGGGATACCTACGCCGCCGCCCATCAATAAGGTGCGCGGGCGTTCGCGATGCACCTGAAAGGGTTTGCCGATCGGCCCCATCACATTGATGCGTTCGCCAACCTTGCGTTGAGCCAACAGGCGCGTGCCCTGGCCAACTGCTTTGTAGAGAAAATCCACCCAGCCCTGTTTGGGATCGACACGCATGATCGACAGCGGTCGGCGCATGGGCAGCTCAGGCCCGCAGGTGATATGCGCAAAGCTGCCGGGTTGGGCGCGCGCGGCGCATTGCGGCGCCTGGATGCGCAGGATGTACTGATCACCGGGATGGGCCTGGTGCGACAGGATCTCCGTGTCTTCGACGAAAATGGTCCCGCGATGCGGTTTGGATAAGGCAGCTTGGGTCATAGGTCTCTGCGTCCAGTGGTGCGGTCGTCACCTGCCTTGGTGGACGCCCCGGGTGTATAGGCGCAAAGGTACCAGATTCTGCGGGCGTTGGCAGGCGTGGCCGGCCAGCGCGCATCGTTAATACGTCCGAATTCGACCTATTGGCGGACGCCTTCCACGGACAACATCAATTCAACTTCTTGCGAGGCTGGGCCGAGGTCGCGGGTGATGCCGTAATCGGAGAGATTCAGCACCGTGGTGCCGAAAAAGCCGGCGCGGTAACCACCCCAGGGGTCGTCGCCCTGGCCGACACGTTCGACGGCGATGACGATGGGCTTGGTCACGCCATGCAGGGTGAAATCGCCGCTCAGCACGGCCTTGCCCTCACCCTGATCCTCGAACTTGGTGCTGACGAAGCGCGCCTGCGGGAATTTCTTCACATCCAGGAAGTCGTCGCTACGCAAATGCTTGTCGCGTTCGGCAAAATTGGAGTCGATGCTGGCGGTGTTGATGGTGACCGCAACCTTGTTGGTGGTTGGATTTTTTTCGTCGTAACTGAACGTGCCGTTGAATTCATTAAAGCGTCCGTACAGCCAGCTATAGCCCAGATGCTGAATTCGGAATTGAATGAAGGCATGCGCCTTGGCGGTGTCGATCACATATTCGGCCGCCGGTGCATAGGTCGGGATGGACAGGGTGGCTATAAGGGCCAGGGCATGTGCGGCATATTTCTTCATACAGTGCTCCTTGTTTCTGTGTGGGAGGGATCAGCGGCCGAGCATGCGTTTGAGCGTGCGGTCGCGATCGAGGAAATGATGTTTCAGCGCAGCGAAGGCATGTGCTATGGCCAATCCGACCAAGCCAAAAGCCAATAGTTCATGAATCTCGCCGGCGATGTCTTCCTGGTTTTCAATGCCGCTGAGCGTTGCTGGGATGGAAAACAGCCCAAAGACCTGTAGCGGTTGGCCGTCGGCAGTCGGTATCAGATAGCCGGCGATCATTACGGCAAACATCAACATATACATCAGTAGATGCGCGCCACGGGCGGACCGCTGTTCCCATACTGCATGCGCAGTATCGGGTTTGGGTAATGGGTCGAACCAGCGCCATGCGAGCTTGAATACCAGTAGCATGAACAACATCACGCCGATGCTCTTATGTAATTCCGGTCCGCGATGATACCAAGCGTCGTAGTAATCCAGCCCAGTCATCCACAGGCCCGACATAAACAGACCGATTACTGTCAGTGCCACTAGCCAGTGCAGGGCGATGGCGATGACTCCATAGTCGGTTGAGCTGTTTTTCAGCATAGTGTGACTCGGACCTATTGGATGAATAGTAGGGAGCATAATGGCTGTTGCGTCGGCCTGGATAAACATCCCGGGGCGCAAAAGTCTGTTCTGCTGTGGAGAAGAATAGGCGTTGTGTGAATGGTTTTCCCACCTTCTACTGCGGTGGGTTTGTTTGTCGGACGCGCGGCTACGCCGCTGAATCCGACCTACTGCGCTACGCTGCATTCTATGCAGAACGTGATGAAATCAGATCGGATTGGGTCGGTACTGCTACTGCGGGGATGGATGTGTCGGGCGCGGCCTTCGGCCTGAACCCGAGCTATATTGAATGAGCGCAGCATCGTAGGTCGGATTCAGCGGCGTAGCCGCGCGTCCGACATGCCCTAGCCTTTGCGCTGAAACACCAGCTTGCCGCCCAGTAAAGTATGCGTGACCTGGCCTTTCAATTCCCAGTTCATGAACGGTGTATTGTGGCCGGCGCTGTTCAGGGTTGTTGCGTTGACGCGCCAGGTTTGGTTGGGATCAAACACGACAATATCCGCCGGTTTGCCGATGGACAGGCTGCCGACGCCTTGCTGATCCAAGCCCAGGATGCGCGCTGGTCCCAGTGTCATACGCTCTATGACCTCCGGCAGCGTCAGCAGATTTTCATCGATCAAGCGCAGGCCGAGTGACAGTAGCGTGTCGATACCCGAAATACCGGGCGCGGTGGAGATGAATGGCGCCAGCTTGGCATCGGCTTCGTGCGGCTGATGATCTGAACACAAGGCACTCAAGGTGCCACGCGCCAGTCCTGCCCGCAGCGCCTCGCGATCATGCTGACCACGTAAAGGCGGTTGCACATGGCACTGGGCATTGAAGCCGACCAGATCAACATCAGTCAGATACAGATAGGGTGCGGCGACGTCAGCACTGACCGGCAGGCCATCATATTGTGCGCGCGCCACCATCTGCACCGCACGCGCGGTGGTCAGGTGGCAGAAATGTGCGCGCACGCCGGTCTGTTCAATCAGTGCAAGATCGCGCGCGACGGCAGCAGTCTCAGCGGCGGCAGGGATTGCCGGCAGTCCCATGCGGGTGGAAATGGCGCCTTCGTGAGCGCAGCCACCGTTGGCCAGCCAGAAATCCTCGGCGTGAATGAACACAGTGATATCGAAGGTTGCGGCATATTCGTAGGCGCGACGTTGCACCTGCGTATTACTGAGTGGCAACAATGCATTGCTCAATCCGACACAACCAGCCTGTTTGAGTGCCGCGGCTTCGGTAAGACGCTCGCCCTTTAGTTCTTTGGTCAGCGCGCCGAGCGTGACGACGCGCGCGAAGCCTGCTTGTTCGGTGCGATGCCGAATCAGTTCTACCACTGCCGGTGTGTCGATGATCGGATAGGTATCCGGTGGACAACAGAGCGTGGTGATACCACCGGCCGCGGCCGCCCGTGTCTCGGACTCGATAGTGGCCTTGTGTTCGTTGCCGGGTTCGCGCAAGCGCGTGCTCAGATCGACCAATCCAGGACATACGACCATGCCCTGCGCATGGATCTCATGATCGGCGGTATAATCATCCGGGGCGGTGCCGATGCCAACGATCTTGCCGCGCTGCACATACAGATCAGTGGTGCTGTCGATATTGTTCGCCGGGTCGATCACTCGACCGCCACGAATTACATAGGCGGCGCGTTTACGCAAAGGGATCATGCGCTACCCTCCCCGGACTGGGCCTTCTGGCCCATGGCCATCGACATTACTGCCATGCGCACGGCGATGCCGTGGGTGACCTGTGCAAGGATGACCGAGTGCGGGCCGTCGGCGACCTGCGAATCCATTTCCACGCCGCGGTTGATCGGGCCGGGGTGCATCACGGTTACATCTGGCTTGGCCAGTGCCAGGCGCTTCTCAGTTAATCCGAACAGGCGGAAGTATTCGTGTTCACTCGGCAGCAGCGCGCCCTGCATGCGTTCGCGTTGCAGGCGCAACATCATGATGACATCCACGTCGCGGATGCCTTCTTCGAAATTGTTGTACACATGGACACCGAGGCTTGCGGCATCGGCGGGAATCAGCGTGCGCGGTGCGACAACGCGGACCTCGCCAGCATTGAGGATGTTCAGGGCATGGATCTGTGAACGCGCGACGCGCGAGTGCAGCAAGTCACCGACAATCGCAATGCTAAGTCGTCCGAAGTCCGGTCCCTTAACGCGGCGGATGGTGAACATGTCCAGCATCGCCTGAGTAGGGTGGGCGTGACGTCCATCACCGCCGTTGATAACGCTGACGTGGGGCGCGACATGCTGGGCGATGAAGTGCGCGGCGCCGGATTCGGCGTGGCGCACCACGAACATGTCGACATGCATAGCTTCGAGATTGCGCAGCGTGTCGAGCAGCGTCTCGCCCTTGGCGGTGCTGGAGGCGCTGATGTTCATGTTGAGCACATCGGCTGAGAGTCGCTTCGCCGCCAGCTCGAAAGTAGTGCGAGTGCGTGTGCTGGCCTCGAAGAACAAGTTGACGATAGTCTTGCCGCGCAGCAGCGGGACCTTCTTGACCGTCTGTTCGGTGACGCCGGAAAAGGATTCGGCGGTGTCGAGGATATCGGTCACCAGTTGCCGGCTTAGGCCCTCGATAGTCAGGAAGTGGCGCAGGCGACCCTGCGCATCCATCTGCAATTCGGCGTGGTTCATGTGGGTTTCTGCAGCTCCAGGGTGAGGGGCTCGGGGCCGGTGAGTTTCACATGTTCGCCGTTGCCCAGGTCCATTTTGCGGCCGACGATGTTCGCTTCGATGGGTAGTTCGCGGCCACAACGCTCGACCAGCACTGCAAGCATGATTGACGCGGGCCGGCCATAGTCGAACAGCTCGTTGAGCGCGGCGCGAATGGTGCGGCCGGTGTGCAATACGTCATCGACCAGGATGATATGACGATTGTCGATATCGAAAGGTAGTTGCGAGGGCCGTACCTGCGGGTTCATACCGATGCGCGTGAAGTCGTCGCGGTAGAAGGAGATGTCCAGGCTACCCAGCGGCACTTTCAAGCCGAGTTTTTTATGCAGGCGTTCCGCCACCCAGACGCCGCCGGTGTGAATGCCGACCATGGCCGGTTCCGTGAGCTTGCGCTCGGCGATCAATGTGCGCAATTGCGCGGCCATTGCGTCGATCAGTGTGTCGACTTCTTGGTTCTGTCCCATGCTCAGTCCCCCTGGCTGTCCAGCCAGTCTTGCAGAATGATCTGCGCCGCGACCATATCAAGCGAGTCGCGCGCTGCAGGTTTGCCGGAGTGTAAATCTGTCCAGTGCTCGGCGGCGTGTGAACTCAGGCGTTCGTCATGCAGATAAGCAGGTAGCTGAAAGCGACCGTGCAGGCGCCGCGCGAAACGTTCGGCGGCGCGGGTTGTCTCGCTGTGGCTACCGTCCAGTGCCAGTGGCAGGCCAACCACCAGAGCATCTGGCTTCCAGGTGGCGATCAATTTTTCGATCTCGGTCCAGTCCGGTTGGCCGTCGCGCGCGGTCAGTGTGGTCAGGGCGCTGGCCGTGCCAGTGATGCGTTGGCCTACCGCGACGCCGATGCGGCGGTTGCCGAAATCGAAACCCAGGAGCGTCTGATGTGTTGTTGTCATGCCGACGAGGACATTCGATTGTGCCTCAGGCATGACCGGCTTCGCTGGACAGTAGCGCCAAGTCCACGCCGAGCAGCCCCGCCGCGGCCTCCCAGCGTTTTTCCACCGGAGTGTCAAACAGCACTTCGGCGGTCGCCGGCCCGCTTAGCCAGACGTTGGCGGCCATTTCCTGCTCGAGTTGGCCGGCACCCCAGCCAGCATAACCCAGCGCGATCAGCGACCGCAGCGGCCCATTGCCTGCGGCGATGGAGGCGAGCACATCTTGCGAGGCGGTCACGCCGATCTGTTCGCTGACCCGCAGCGTGGCTTCCCATTCGCCTAATGGAGCGTGTAGCACGAAACCACGTTCCATCTGCACCGGGCCACCTTGGAACACTGGCAGCGGCGCCGTGTCCGGCGTGGCTTTGATGTCCATGTGGGACAGGATGTCGCCTAGATTCAGGTCCAGCGGACGGTTGATGACAATGCCCATGGCGCCGTCTGCATCGTGTTCGCAGATGTAGGTGACGGTATGGAAGAAATTGGGGTCCGCTAATCCCGGCATGGCGATCAGGAAGTGATTGATGAGGAACTCAGTGTCGGCCATGCGCGCTAGTATCCGGCAGGCGCCGGTGTGGTCGCAAGGGCAAACCTGTCACTGGCGGGTAGAGAGGCCCTGATTGTTGATAAATTCCCAGGTGCGGGTGATGTGCAGGATGTCGGTATCCTTGCTGATTTCCGGCGGCAGGGGTGCAAAGGGTGAGGCCAGCTGGACGATCCGGATAGCGGCGTCATCCAGCACTTTATAGCCGGAGGAGCGCAATAGCCGGATATTGCGTACTGAACCATTCTGATTGACGGAGACCTGTAGCATCAGACTGCCGGTCAGACTCTTGCGGCGCGCCTCGTCGGGATAATTCAGGTTGCCGATGCGCTCAACCTTGGAGACCCAGTCGTTCATATAGCTGGCGTATTTGAATTCCTGGGTGCGGGCAGACACGAAGGCCTGACGGGGCAACTTTGAGTAGGCCTGCATGGATTGCTTGAGTTGTTGGTCAAGCTGCACCAGTTCCAGGCTGCGGTTGATCAACTCCACCGCGGACTGTGGTTGGGGTTGTTCCGTCTTGGCGGTGTCCTCGGTCGCCAGGATTTTACGCTGTGCATTCGGGCGTGCTAGGTCCTGGGTCTGCGCCGGGGCCGGCATGGGTGGTGGGGCGCCGGCCTGGTGAGCCTCCTGCTCATATTGGGGGCGGATCTTCTCACTGGTGTTGCCAGCGCCATCCTGACTGGTCTGCGCCAGATAATCCGCCTCCTTGGGTGGCGGCGTCTTGTTCCTGGGAACCAGGGTGATATCCAGCGTCGGGAGTTTGTCGTCTATCGGATCCGGTGTATCCGGGGTGACGGAGATTCCTAGGATGATGAGCAGATGCAGGGCGGCAGCGAGCACCATGGCAACGACCATGCGGTCGCCGTGGTCCATATAGGCGTGTACTGTGTGTGCCGGTTGCGTCACGCAGTCTCCTGAAAACCGTTCAACATACTGCGGGCGAGTATACCGCTGGTAATACCAAACAGCAGTGCTAGTGTCAGCAGCACGGGCAGCAAATGCAGTAAGCCTGGGTGTGGGATGAACAGCGTATAGGCGATGCCGAACTGTCCCGCCATATGTGCCAGGGCCGCCAGAACACTGTAGCCGACTGGCCCGAAGCCGCCGCGCGCAAGATGCAGGGCCAGCCAGAGCACGCTGACGCTGCAGATCGCGCCACCCAGGCTCAGTGCGAAAGTCGGCGAGAGAAAGGTGCCGAGCAGCAATCCACTGACTAAAACCCGCAGCAGACTCACCCAGGTTGCTGTCCGCCAGCCGAACCGCATCAGCACGACAATGGTGATGACATTCGCCAGCCCGGGTTTGACGCCCGGCAACGGACTGGGTAGCGCCGCTTCAATCAAATGGATAGCGACGGCCAGCGCGGTGAGCCAAGCGATGCGGTGATCTTCGCGGGTGGTGGTTAATTCCACGCCTTGAGTCCTTTATTTAAAGGGGCGAGGTGCTAGGTTCTAGGGCCGA
>JBGSOE010000306.1:0-24390 GCA_041739295.1 Thiohalobacterales bacterium
CAAAAAATTCCTTTGTGCGCATTTTGCGCCTTCGTGTTGAAAGCTATTAGGCGTTTCATAACTTCGACACCGACACATGCTGCAACAGATTGTCAATACTGGCATGCATCACTTCAAACAGCGGTGCCGGATACAAACCCAATATCAATACTGCCGCCGCCAGCACCGCCATAATGATAAATTCACGTCTGTTCAGATCTTCGAGTTTGGCCACGTTGTCATTGGCTACGGGGCCGAACACCACGCGCTTGACCAGCCACAGACTGTAGGCCGCACCAAGAATCAGGGTCGTCGCTGCCAGGAAGGCAAACCAGAAATTGGCCTTGAAGCTGGCCAGGATTACCATGAACTCACCGATGAAACCGGAAGTACCTGGCAGTCCCGAATTGGCCATGGCGAACAGCACCATGAAGGCACCGAACACCGGCATGGTATTCACCACACCGCCGTAATCAGCGATCTGGCGACTGTGCATGCGGTCATAGAGCACACCGACGCACAGGAATAAGGCGCCGGAGATGAAACCGTGCGAGATCATCTGCACCATGCCGCCTTCCAGACCCAAGGCACTGCCCTGCACACTGCCGGTGTTCGCGACAATGGTGAAGGTGATGAAGAAACCCAGTGTGACAAAACCCATATGGGCAATCGACGAATAGGCGATCAGCTTCTTCATGTCTTCCTGGACAACCGCGACGAAGCCGATATACACAATCGCGATCAGCGACATGCCGATGATCAACCAATCCAGTTCATGACTGGCATCCGGTGTGATCGGCAGACTGAAGCGCAGGAAACCGTAGCCGCCGATCTTCAGCATGATCGCCGCCAGGATCACCGAGCCGCCGGTGGGCGCCTCGACGTGCGCATCCGGCAACCAAGTGTGTACCGGCCACATTGGCACTTTCACGGCAAACGCCATCAGAAAGGCGATAAAGATCAGGATCTGTTCATGCAGACTCAGCTTGAGCGCATGGAAGTCCAGAATCTCGAAGCTGTCGGACTGGTAATACATGTAGATCAAGGCGACCAACATGAACACCGAGCAGAAGAAGGTATACAGGAAGAATTTGAGCGTGGCGTAGACGCGTTTCGGCCCACCCCACACGCCGATGATCAGGAACATCGGAATCAGCATGCCTTCCCAGAATACATAGAACAGCATCGCATCCAGCGCGGCGAACACGCCGATCATCAGGCCTTCCATAATCAGGAACGCCGCCATGTATTGCGCGGTCTTTTTCTGGATAACTTCCCAGCCGGCCAATATCACCAACACTGTCGTGAAAGTCGTCAACAGGATGAGCGGCATAGAGATGCCGTCGATGCCCAGGTGGTAATAGATGCTGAAGGTATCGATCCACAGCGTCTGCTCGCTGAACTGCATGTCGGCAGTGCTGATATCGAACCCGGTGTACAACGGGATGCTGAGCAGGAAGGTCGCCAGCGACACCAATAGCGCCACCGTCCGGGCACCCCAGGGTTCCTTGTCGCCCACGAGCAGCGTCGCAAAACCACCGAGGATCGGCAGCCAGATCAGCAGACTGAGGAGCGGTAGATCCAACGGCATTACATTCTTCCTAAGCTAAATAAATATTTGCCACGAAATCCACCAACCCCACGAACGCTGATTGAGTCAATTGTTTCATCTCGGGTGCTTTTCGCGGATTCCGTGGATTTCGTGGCCATTATTGTTTTCTCAACGCAGGAACAGCAGCCAAGACAGCATCCCCAGCAGACCGAGGATCATCGCAAAGGCATAGTGATACAGATATCCGGTCTGCACTTGGCGCGCGACACCGGAGAACCAGCCCACAATCCGCGCACTGCCGTTGACGATCAGGCCATCGATAATGACCTCATCACCAATGCGCCACAGCAGTTGACCGATGCCGCGCGTACCCCCGGCGAATACGGCCTGATTGAAATCGTCGGCGTAATATTTGTTGACCAGTATCTGATAGAGAATACCGGCACGTTTGCGCGCCATGTCGGCCAGGGCCGGATTCCTGATATAGATATACCAGGCGGTGATCAGTCCGCCCATCGCCAGGAAGAACGGCGGCGCCAGCACTCCGTGCTGTATAAAGCCGAGTACACCATGATAGTGCTCACCGATCTGGCCCAGCACATCATGCTGCGGCAGCACCTTGATCGCTTCACCAAAATAATCGCCGAACAATACCGGACCAACCACATAGCCGGCCAATACCGAGGGTATCGCCAGCATAATCAATGGGACTGTCACCACCGCCGGGGTTTCATGCGGCGGGCCGCCATGCCCTTGACCGTGATCATCGCCGTGCGCATCGTCATGCTCCTCATGGCCATGTTCATGCGCGGCATGAATCTCGAAACGCTCCTTGCCGTGAAACACCAGGAAGAACATCCGGAAGCTATACAGCGCGGTAATAAACACACCACTCAGCACAGCGAAATAGGCGAAGCTCGAACCGGCAATCTCTGAATGATGCACCGCTTCAATGATCGCATCCTTGGAGAAGAAACCCGCCAGACCCGGGAAACCGATCAGCGCCAACGAACCCACCAGTGCCGTCCAATAGGTGATGGGCATGTATTTCTTCAGACCACCCATCTTGCGGATGTCCTGCTCATGATGCATGGCGATAATCACCGAACCCGCGCCCAGGAACAGCAGCGCCTTGAAGAAGGCATGGGTCATCAGATGGAAGATGCCCGCGGCATAGGCCGAGGCGCCCAGTGCCACGGTCATATAGCCGAGCTGCGATAAGGTGGAATAGGCCACCACGCGTTTGATGTCGTTCTGAACCAGACCGAGGAAGCCCATGAACAGTGCCGTGATCGCGCCGATCACCATCACGAAACTCAATGCCGTCTCGGACAGTTCGAACAGCGGCGACATGCGCGCCACCATGAAGATACCCGCGGTCACCATGGTTGCGGCATGAATCAGGGCCGAGATCGGTGTCGGGCCTTCCATCGAATCCGGCAGCCAAACATGCAGAGGTACCTGTGCCGATTTACCCATCGCACCGATGAACAGCAGGATGCAGATCACCGACATCAGCGACCAATCGGTTCCCGGCAGGATCTGGATGCTGATATCCGTCATCGCCGGCGCAGCCTCGAACACGTCCCAGTAATCCAGGCTGTTGAAGTACATCAATACCGCGGCAATACCCAGCAGAAAGCCAAAATCACCGACGCGGTTGACCAGGAACGCCTTCATGTTGGCGAAGATGGCGGTCGGCTTGGTATACCAGAAACCGATCAACAGGTAGGACACCAGACCCACCGCTTCCCAGCCAAAGAACAGCTGCAGGAAGTTGTTGGCCATCACCAGCATCAGCATCGAAAACGTAAACAGTGCGATGTAACTGAAGAAGCGCTGATAACCAGGGTCATCCTGCATGTAACCGATGGTGTAGATATGCACCATCAGCGACACAAAGGTCACCACCATCATCATCAATACGGTCAGCTTATCGATCAGGAAACCGACTTCGAAATGGATTCCGTCGGAGATAGCCCAGGTATAGACCGTCGCGTTGTAGGCCGGCGCATTGTCCAGTACATGATGGTTGAACACTAACAGCGACAACAGGAACGATGTCGCCACGCCCAGAATGGCAACCCAGTGCGCACCGGCCCGACCAATCTGTTTGCCGAACAGACCCGCCAGGATGGCGCCCAGCAAAGGTGCGAGTGGAATGGCGAGATAGATATTTTCCATGCGCCCTATCCCTTCAAGCTGTCCAGATCGTCGACATTGATGGTGCGCTTGTTGCGGAACAGCACCACCAGGATCGCCAGACCAATGGCCGCCTCAGCGGCCGCCACGGTGAGAATAAAGAATACGAACACCTGCCCGGCGCTGTCGCCCAGGAAATGCGAGAAGGCGATGAAGTTCATATTCACCGCCAGCAGCATCAATTCAATCGCCATCAGCAGAATGATGACGTTCTTGCGGTTCAGAAAGATGCCGGCCACGCTCAGGCCAAACAGCACCGCACCCAGAATCAGATAATCGGATAAGGCAATCATTCTTCGCCCCTTTCAGCGTCCATCTTGATGATCCGCAGGCGATCGTTGCGTTTCACCAGTACCTGCTTGGCCGGGTCCTGATGCTTGGTACCATCGCGGCGGCGCATGGTCAGGGTGATGGCGGCAATGATCGCGACCAGCAGAATGACCGCTGCAATCTCGAAGGGATAGACATACTGGGTATAGAGCACGCTGCCCAGTTCGCGAGTGTTACTGTACCCGGCCGCATGCGCCACCGGTGCCGCCACCTCATCCAGGCCGAAATAGCGATCTCCGACCAACATGGCCATCTCAAAAATAATCAGACCAGCCACCGTCGCACCGACGGGCAGATAACTGATGAAACCCTCTTTGAGCGGGGCTACATTGATGTCCAGCATCATCACCACGAACAGGAACAGCACCATCACCGCACCAACATAGACAAGCACCAGCGTGATGGCCAGGAATTCAGCTTCCATCAACATCCACAGCCCGGCGCTGGTAAAAAACGCCAGCACCAAATGCAACGCCGCATGCACGGGGTTGCGCACCGTAATCACGCGAAATGCCGCGAACACCAGGATCAGCGCAAATACCCAGAAAACGAATTTCTCGAAGCTCATAGAGGTAGAGTGCCCGTAATATTTTCGAACCGCCAAGACGCCAAGGGCGCCAAGATTTTTTGAACCGCCAAGACGCCAAGAACGCCAAGATTTTTACTTACTGTTTGCAGTATCTGCACAACGAACGTATGTATGCGGTGTTTCACACTAGCTACGATTCTAACAATAAGTCTTAAAAAGCTTTTCTTGGCGTCCTTGGCGTCTTGGCGGTTCAACATATTCATCATCGATACCCCGCATCCGCTGTACGATCCGCCGCCAGCTGGACTTCGTATTTGTCACCGATGGCCAGTAGTTTCTCCTTGGTCATGATCTGCTCGCCGCGATTCTCGAAGTGGTATTCGAAAATGCGCGTCTCGACGATGGAGTCCACTGGACAGGACTCTTCGCAGAAACCGCAGAAGATGCACTTGAACAGGTCGATATCGTAGCGCGTGGTACGGCGCGTGCCATCTTCACGCGGCTCGGCTTCAATAGTGATGGCCAGCGCCGGGCACACAGCCTCGCAAAGCTTGCAGGCAATGCAGCGTTCCTCGCCGTTCGGGTAGCGACGCAGGGCATGCAGACCACGGAAGCGCGGCGACTGCGGGGTCTTCTCATCCGGATACTGCACGGTGATCTTGCGCGCGAACAGATATTTCCCGGTCAACCGCAGACCCTGGATAAGTTCCCAGAGCAGCAGGCTTTTGAAATAGCTCTTCAGTGCATTCATGGCTGAACTCCTGAAAAGTCTGAACCACAAAGGCGCACAAGGCGCATAAGGAAAACCATTCCTGGATGATTCCTTTGTGTTGCCTTCAGCGCCTTCTGCGCCTTAGTGGTTAATGCTTTTGCCATAACATGCAACTCAATCGAACCAGGGGCCGAGTTTGGCCATGATGGCAACACCCACCACCACCAGCCAGACAATGGTCAACGGAATAAACACCTTCCAGCCCAGACGCATGATCTGGTCATAGCGGTAGCGCGGGAAGGTGGCACGGAACCATAAAAAGAAAAACAGGAAAAAGGAAATCTTTGCCAATAGCCAGACAATACCGGGCACCCAGGCGAATGCCTCTTCTAAGTACGGGATACCCTGAACTGGCGATAGCCAGCCGCCCGCAAACATGATCGCGGTCAGCGTCGCGATCAGAATCATATTGGCGTATTCGGCCAGGAAGAACACCGCGAAGGTGGTACCTGAATATTCAACGTGGAAGCCGGCGACGATCTCCGATTCGCCTTCCGCCACGTCGAACGGCGCACGGTTGGTCTCGGCAACGCCAGAAATGAAATAGATAATGAACAACGGGAACAGTGGCAACCAGAACCAATGCGCCAGACTACCTTCCTGGGCGCGTACGATCTCGCTCAAATTCAAACTGCCGGCGGCCATCAGCACACCCACCAGGGCGAAGCCCATGGCAATTTCATAGGCGACGATCTGCGCGGCCGAACGCATCGCACCCAGAAAGGCGTATTTTGAATTCGATGCCCAGCCAGCGATGATGACGCCGTACACACCCACCGAGGTCAGCGCCAGGATATACAGCAGGCCGGCATCCACATCCGCCAGCACCACACCATCGCTGAACGGGATCACCGCCCAGGCCGCCAGTGCGGGACCAATCGACAACATCGGCGCTATAACGAACAGGAAGCGGTTGGAGTTGGTCGGGATGATGACTTCCTTCATCACCAGCTTCACAGCGTCGGCAATGGGCTGCAACCAACCGCGCGGCCCGACCCGATTCGGCCCGATACGCACCTGCATATAGCCGATGATCTTGCGCTCGGCGAAGGTCAGGTAGGCGACAGCCAGCATCAACGGCACCATGATCGCAACGATCTTGGCCAGAATCAGAACTATTTCCAAAATAGCGTTCAACATAGTTATGCCGGTTTCAGTTCCACAGTTCCGAAATTCTCGCCCAGATGCGCACTGCCTGGCCGCGCGCTGACGATCCAAACTGCACCATCCGGTACCCGTGCATCGATGGCCAGGGGCAGTATAACGGTCGCACCCTCCTGGCTAACTTGCGCCCGATCATTCAAACCATCTTTAAATCCCAATCGTGCGGCGACGCCGGCATTGATCCGCACCACCGCATCTGCAGCATCGGTCATCGCCTGTAATGCTGCAGAACGCCGAACCAACGCATCTACGGCATACAAGGGCACATCACCGATCCGTTCCAATCCGAACCCGGTTACCGGTTGCAGCACTGCACCGGCAACGCGTGCATGACTGACGCGGCTGTCACCGACTCTGCCGCGCAGTTCATCACGCACGGCTTCTGAGCTCTGATAATCAAATTCCGGGAGATCGAGCAGATTGCCGAGCACACGCAAAATCTTCCAGCCCGGGCGTGCCCCGCCCGTCGGACGCGCCGCGCCCGTGAAACTCTGCCACCGGCCTTCGACATTGACGAAGGTACCGGAGGTTTCACTGAACGGCGCCAACGGCAGCAGGATATCCGCATGTTCACGCAACGCGTCCGACGCGAACGCAGCTATACCGACCACGAAGCCAGCCTCGGCAAGCGCCTTCTGCGTAAGCGCCGGATTGGCGAAATCGTAGTCAGGCTCGCAGCCGAACAACACATAGGCTTTGCGCGGGGTTTTCAACATGGCCTGCGCATCGAGCCCCGGCGTTTCGCGCGTGGAACCACCCGCGCCACGTATCGGCACAGCACCGGCCAGCCAGGCGCCGGCCGCATTCGGACCATCCGACAGCACACCAACGCGAACAGTAGCCACTTCACCAATCAGCATGGCCAACGCACGCAATGCACTGGCCGCGGGATGCGCAGCGGCAATCAGACCGAGCAGGATGTGTGGACGTTTGGCCTGAACCAGTGCCTGTGCAATTGTTTCATGGCGTGCTGTGACCTGAGCCGCGCTCAGCAACGCTTGCAGCTCGGCTGGCGCACTAACGCTGCGTTGCTTAAGTACGGCGGCGGCGACCGCAGCCAGTTCCGCTACCATCGCGGAGGGTTTGGTTACGATCTGATCGGCAACCGTGAAATTGAAATCGTACGCAATCGGGTTGATGGCGAAGCTACGTGCCCCAGCAAGGCTCGCCTTCCGCAAACGGTGCGCGATGATCGGTTGTTCCTTGCGCGGATTGGCGCCCACCATTAACACCGCATCGCAGGTTTCCACATCGGCAATCAGGCCACCCAGCCAGGGATGCAATGGCAACTGCGCCTGGTCGCTGAAATCCGTCTGCCGCAAACGATGATCAATATTCGCGCAGCCCAGACCTTCACTTAATCGCGCCAGTAGATAGGCCTCTTCCAGCGTGGCGGTCGGGCTCACCAACACACCGAGTTGATCTGGGTTTTGTTCAGTAGCTTTGCGCAGACCTTCGCCCACAACCTGCAACGCAAGATCCCAACTGATCACTTCCCAATGTCCCTTGAGCTTACGCATTGGCGAGGTCAGACGGTCCGCGTGCGTCAACGCATGGCAACTGAAGCGATCACGGTCCGACAACCAGACCTCGTTGATCTCTTCATTGTCTCGTGGCACGGCGCGCATGACTTCGCCGCGGCGCGTGTGCAGATACAGATTGGAACCAACGCAGTCGTGCGGTGCAACGCTCGCATGCTGTTGCAGCTCCCAGGCGCGCGCGCGGAAACGGAACGGCTTGGAGGTCAGCGCGCCGACCGGACAAACGTCGATGACATTCCCCGACATCTCGGATTCAATAGAACGTTCTATATAGGTACCGATCTCGACATTCTCGCCGCGCCCGGTCCCGCCCATCTCCTTCTGTCCGGCGATCACTTCCAGGAAGCGCACGCAGCGTGTGCAGTGGATGCAACGGGTCATTTCGGTTGCGATCAACGGGCCGATATTCTTGTCCTTGACCACGCGTTTCTTCTCGGCGAAACGCGAAACATCGCGGCCATAGCCCAACGCCAGATCCTGCAATTCACACTCACCGCCCTGATCGCAGATTGGACAGTCGAGCGGATGATTGATCAGCAGGAATTCCATGACCGCCTTTTGCGCCTTGCGGGCGTACTCGGACTGGGTCTGAATTTTCATGCCATCGGCAATCGGTGTCGCACAGGCCGGTAACGGCTTGGGTGCCTTTTCAACTTGCACCAGACACATACGGCAGTTGGCGGCGATCGGTAATTTGCTGTGATAGCAGAAGCGCGGCACGCTGATGCCGTTGGCATCGGTAACCTCAATGATCATCTGCCCTTTGCGCGCCTTATAGGACTGCCCATCGATCTCGACCGTGATCTGATCGTCGGCTGGGATGTTCGGCGTGGCGCTCATGCCGCGGCTCCCTTATGTTCGGTGCCGCCCACCATGCAGCACTTGTGTTCGACGTGGTATTCGAATTCATGGCGGAAGTGTTTCATGAAACTCTGCACCGGCCAGGCCGCCGCATCGCCGAAGGCACAGATGGTATGACCTTCGATCTGACCCGCTGCACTCACGAGCAAATCCAGATCCTCCGGCCGTCCCTGCCCTTCTTCAATACGCTTGATGACGCGGTACATCCAGCCGGTACCTTCGCGGCATGGTGTGCACTGGCCACAGGATTCGGCATAGTAGAAGCGCGCAATGCGCATCAACGCACGCACCATGCACGTGGAATCGTCCATCACGATCATGCCGCCCGAACCCAGTGCCGTGCCGGCCTTGGACAGGGAATCGTAATCCATATCCAGGTCCATCATCAGTTCGGCAGGCATTACTGGCATCGAGGAACCACCGGGAATGACCGCTTTGAGTTTGTGTCCATCGCGCACGCCGCCCGCCATTTCCAGCAACTCGCGGAACGGCGTGCCCATGCGTACTTCATAATTACCGGGACGGTTCACATGGCCGGACACACAGAAGATCTTGGTGCCACCGTTGTTCGGCTTACCGAGATTCAGGAACCAGTCCGCGCCGTTACGCATAATGGCCGGCACCGACGCCAGGCTTTCGGTGTTGTTGATAGTGGTCGGTTTGCCATACAGACCGAAATTCGCCGGGAACGGCGGCTTGAAACGTGGCTGGCCTTTCTTGCCCTCCAAAGAATTCAGCAACGCGGTTTCTTCACCGCAGATGTAAGCGCCGGCGCCAAGATGACTGTAGAGATCAAAGTCGATGCCGGAACCAAGCAGGTTCTTACCCAATAGACCTGCGTCATAGGCCTCTTTGAGTGCCGCTTCAAAGCGCTCGAAGGGTTCGTGATGGAATTCACCACGCATGTAGTTGTAACCGATGGTCGCGCCGATGGAATAGCCACCGATTGCCATACCCTCGATCAGCGCATGCGGATTGAAACGCAGGATATCGCGATCCTTGCAGGTGCCCGGCTCGGATTCGTCCGAGTTGCAGACGATATATTTCTGCACCGGCGCCGTGCGCGGCATGAAGCTCCACTTGAGTCCCGTCGGAAAACCCGCGCCGCCGCGACCACGCAGCGAGGATTTTTTTACCTCATCGATAATGGTTTCGCGTGGGGTCTTTTCAGCGAGGATTTTCTTCCAGGCCTTATATCCGCCCGTCTTGAGATAGTTCTCAAGCGTCCAGGGCTGGTCGTATTGCAGCGTCGCGAAACAGACTTCGTTGGTCATAAGACAAAATTCCCAAGCGCCACGAAATCCACGAAATCCACGAAACAAGAGCAATGAAAAAGCCCGCCGATCAAACCGCGCGGTTCGCCGTCTGTGCTTTTTCTATAAACATTTTTCGTGGGTTTCGTGGATTTCGTTGCTAACGTCATTTCAGTTCATCCAGAATCCGATCGACCTTTTCAATCGTCAGATTCTCGTGATAATGCCCATTCACTGCCATCATCGGTCCGCCGACACAGGCGGCCAGACATTCTTCTTCCAGTTTTAAATATATGCGTCCATCCGGCGTGCTCTTGCCGAGTTTGGTACCGAGTTTCTTTTCAACATGCTCGACGATATTGTCTGCACCGCACAGCATGCAGGAGATGTTGGTGCAGATGGCCACGGTATTCCGGCCTACCGGCTTGGTTTCGATCATTGAGTAGAAACTGGAAACTTCATAGACCGATACCTTGGGCATGCCCAGATAGGCAGCTACCGCATCCATCGCAGCAACACTCACATAACCATCTGCATGCTGCACCGCATGCAGCGCGGCCAATACCGCTGAGGCCTTCTGCTCCGGCGGATATTGTTTCAGCCAATGATCGATCTCGGCACATACTTCGGCCGAAAGTGCGTAGGGCTCTGCCTGTTGCTGCGTCGTCATGCGTACAAACCTTTTTGAACCGCCAAGGCGCCAAGCACGCCAAACATGATTTTGTTGAACCGCAAAGGCGCAGAGACGCAAAGAAAAATATTTTTAATCAAAAAATCTTTGCGCCTCTGCGCCTTTGCGGTTCGATTGGATTTCTTTGCGTCTTGGCGGTTCAACATAATAAATTCACCGGTCAATCTCGCCGAACACGATGTCCTGGGTGCCGATGATGGCCACCACGTCGGCCAGCATGTGGCCACGGGCCATTTCGTCCAAGCCGGCCATATGCGCAAAACCCGGCGCGCGGATTTTCACGCGATAGGGTTTGTTGGCACCATCCGAAATCAGATACACACCGAATTCACCTTTGGGATGCTCGATGGCCGCATAGGCCTCGCCCTTCGGCACGCAGAAGCCTTCGGTAAACAGTTTGAAGTGATGGATCAAGGCCTCCATGTCGGCCTTCATCTCTTCGCGTCGCGGCGGTGCGATCTTGTTGTCGTCAATCATCACCGGACCCGGATTGGCACGTAGCCAATCGACGCACTGGCGGATGATGCGGTTGGATTGACGAAACTCTTCCATGCGTACCAGATAGCGGTCATAACAATCGCCATTGGTGCCTATGGGGATATCGAAATCCATCCGGTCATAGACTTCATAAGGCTGCTTCTTGCGCAAATCCCAAGCGACACCGGAACCGCGCAACATCGGTCCAGTGAAACCCAACTGCTGAGCGCGTTCCGGTGACACCACGCCGATACCGACGGTGCGCTGTTTCCAGATGCGGTTATCGGTCAGTAGGGTTTCGTACTCGTCGACGCAGGCCGGGAAACGCTCGGTGAAGTCCTGGATGAAATCCAGCAACGAACCCTGGCGATTACTGTTCAGGTGCCGCACGTCATCGGTATTGTGCCATTTTGATTCTTTATAATGCGGCATGCTGCCCGGCAGATCGCGATAGACACCGCCCGGCCGATAGTAAGTTGCATGCATGCGCGTGCCCGAGACTGCTTCGTAACAGTCCATCAGATCTTCGCGCTCGCGGAAGGCGTACAGAAACATGGTCATGGCGCCGACGTCGAGTGCGTGCGCACCGATCCACAATAGATGGTTCAGGATGCGGGTGATCTCGTCAAACATCACGCGGATATATTGCGCGCGCAGCGGCGCTTCGATGCCGAGCAATTTTTCGATGGCCAGCACATAGCCATGCTCGTTGCACATCATGGACACGTAATCGAGTCGATCCATGTAGCCGATGCTCTGATTATATGGCTTACTCTCGGCCAGCTTTTCAGTGCCACGGTGTAACAGGCCGATATGTGGATCGGCGCGCTGAATCACCTCACCGTCCATCTCCAGCACCAGGCGCAGTACGCCATGCGCCGCCGGATGCTGCGGACCGAAGTTCAACGTGTAATTTCTAATCTCAGGCATCTGTCTGCTTTAACCCGAAAAAAACAACACATTCACCGCAAAGAGCGCGATGATCGCAAAGAAAAGCATTTTTCTATTTCATTCAAAAACATATCATCTTCTTCGCGCTCTTTGCGCCCTTTGCAGTGAAAACTTATTGCCTTTAACCCTGCTCACTGCGTCGCCGCACTTCGCCGCGGATTACCTTCGGCACCAGCACGCGCGGTTCTATGCTGACCGGTTCGTAGACGACGCGTTGCTTTTCGGCGTCATAACGCACTTCCACATTGCCGCTGAGCGGGAAATCCTTGCGGAACGGGTGACCAATGAAGCCGTAGTCAGTGAGGATGCGACGCAGATCCGGGTGACCCTCGAAAATAAGACCGAACAGATCGAAGGCCTCGCGCTCGTACCAGTTGGCCGAGGCCCAGATGCTCATGACTGAGGGAATGACCGGCAGAGCGTCATCCGGCGCAAAGCAGCGTAAACGCAGGCGCCGGTTAGTGCTGACGGACAACAGATGATAAACAGCGGCAAAGCGCCGCGTACTGGCGGGTTGCTCAACCGAAAGATCCTCGGTGCGCTGGTGAAGATGACCCGCGGTTTGTTCGGTCACACCGCGACTGAAGCCCTGGCCGCTCGCCTCATCCGTCTGCCACTCCTCGACACCGTATTCGGAATAATCCACGCCGCACACATCAATCAGAGTGGTAAACGCAAATTCGGCCTTACTACGCAAGGTTCGGCAAACATCCAGCAACTGTGCAGGCGCAATTTCGAGGGTGATCTCATCCAGATCAACCGACATCGCGGCGATGCGATCGCCGAGGATGTCCTGAAGCTGGGCCTGCAACTGCTCAATGGCTTTGGTCATCAGGGGGCTCAGCGCGCGATGGTGTTGGTACGGCGAATCTTGTTCTGCAATTGCAGAATGCCGTATAGGAGGGCCTCGGCTGTGGGCGGACAACCGGGAACATAAATATCAACGGGAACGATACGGTCGCAGCCGCGCACCACCGAATAGGAATAATGGTAATAGCCACCGCCATTGGCGCAGGAACCCATGGAGATCACCCAGCGCGGTTCGGCCATCTGGTCATAGACCTTGCGTAACGCCGGCGCCATTTTGTTTACCAGGGTACCGGCTACGATCATCACGTCGGATTGGCGTGGACTGGGGCGGAACACGATGCCGAAACGGTCCAGGTCATAACGCGAGGCACCAGCTTGCATCATTTCCACCGCGCAGCAAGCCAGACCGAAGGTCATCGGCCACATTGAGCCGGTGCGCGCCCAGTTAATGAGCTTGTCAGCGGTCGTGGTGACAATGCCCTGCTCGAGGATGCCTTCTATGCCCATGCGCGTGTTACTCCCACTCGAGGGCTCCCTTTTTCCATTCGTAAATGAAGCCGATCACCAGGACGCCCAGGAACACGACCATGGATATGAACCCGAACATGCCGATTTCCTTGAGCACCACGGCCCATGGGAACAGAAAGGCGATTTCCAGATCGAAGATGATGAACAGGATAGCCACGAGGTAGTAACGCACATCGAACTTCATGCGCGTGTCTTCGAAGGCCTCGAAGCCACACTCATAAGGCGAGAGCTTTTCGCTGTCTGGGCGTTGGGGTCCAGCCAGGAACCCGACGGCAATGAACACCGCGCCAAAAACGACACTGACACCGATAAAGATCAGTATAGGGAGGTAATTTTCCAGCATATCTCCGCTTCCGACGCCGACTTTGGCTGGTCCGGGTGTGCATTTATATAAGTTCTTGATGCCGCTGGAAGCAGCGCACACAGTCCGAGCAGTCTAGGCCAGACGCGAAACGAGTGTCAAGCTAAGCAACAGCCGAAAATTGAATATTGATCATGTAGTTAAGCGCTAAATAGAATTTGGGGGTGGATAAGTAAAATCACCGGACAGTAGAACCCGCCATCTCCCTCATCGTCGACTGGCGACTAGGCCAGCTGCATGAAAGACCCCTGTAAGTCGAGCGTCATACTGTCTGCCGTGACTGGGCAAAGCGCACCCTCTTCCATAATAAGCAGGTCAGCTCTTGATTAGACACCTTAAAAGCTTGATCAGTGACTATCCCGCAATCCTATTGGCAAGCAGCTTTACTGCTATTGTTGATTCAAGCGCACAACCTTCGCTCATCGCTCCGCCAACCTTTGTAGCAACGATGACGCCCTCCGCAACCTCCCCATTCCTTGCGGCTGCCAAGCTGAGGGTTTCCGGTCTTCTGAACCTCGGATTGGCTAGTAAAATAAGGCGATACCTATAATCGAAATCAAAACACATATTGCAACGCATGATCACGGCGGAGCCCACCATCAGGGCGGCCAGCAGCATTGTCAAACCGCAACAACTGACATAGGCTGCGAATCACCCAGCCGGGCCAGCACAGCACCAAGGTCAAACGTCTTGCGTATTCTTCTGGTTGAAGATGACAGCATCCTTGCGAATGCCTTATCTGTGGCCTTGCGTCATTCCGGCCATGTTGTCGATCTGGTTACTGATGGCAATTCGGCAGACACCGCGCTCTGCCACGACGTTTACGATCTATTGTTATTAGATCTCGGCCTGCCCGGCCTGGATGGTTTGCAGGTACTCAAGCGCCTGCGCGCGCGCAAATCACACCTCCCCGTCATGATCCTGACCGCGCGCGATGCACTCGCGGAACGCGTCAGTGGCTTAGATCTCGGCGCCGACGACTATCTGACCAAACCCTTCGATCTGCCGGAACTCGAGGCGCGCATACGCGCACTCGTACGCCGTAAGCACGGCATTCTCGATACCTTAATTGAGTTCGGCCCGCTACTGTATGATACCGCCGGCAAAAGAGTCACAGTGGGCAATCAACCCCTTGATCTGTCCGCGCGTGAAATCGGTGTGCTGGAGATTCTGCTCTTGCGCGCCGGCCGCGTCGTCAGCAAGGAACATCTCGTCGATCGTCTTTACGGCTGGGGGGATGAAGTCGGCGACAATGCCATAGAAGTTGGCATCCACCGACTGCGAAAGAAACTTGAACCCGTCGGGGTTACGATCCGTACGATACGGGGGCTTGGCTATCTTTTAGATAAACCCAATGCCGACTAAGACCCATACACTGCGGCGTAAACTGCTGACCTGGCTGCTACTCCCTTTGTTGATCCTATTTTTTTTACGCGCCGGATACACATATTACTACGCCAATGAACTGGCAACTCGCGTATACGATCGTATGTTATTCACCCTGACCGTCTCTCTCTCCCAACAAATTATCTACGACAGCAGCAATCAGCATATAGAGCTGCCTCAGACAGCAATAGAATTACTGATGTCTGATGAAATCGATTCCCTTTATTTCGCGATTCGCGATGAACAGGGCAACATCATTGACGGTGACCGGCGTATGCCTACCATGCCGGACTCCAAGGACGAACAGGGCAATCTTTTCTTTAACGGCCGGATTGACGGGCACGATATTCGCGTCTCCAATTTCGAACTCACCATAGGGCACAAACCCTATCTGTTGCTGGTTGCAGAGACGCTCATCAAACGTTCCTTACTGTCGCGGGAATTCCAAACCGGCGCGCTGTTACCACAGATACTAATTATCATCCTGACAACGTTCATTGTCTGGTTCGGCATCGGTAAAAGCCTCGCACCCCTGAAGCGATTGCAGAAAGCGGTTTCAGAACGATCCCATCGCGACCTGAGCCCACTGCGTGAAACAGAGGTCTCCGCGGAAGTTCAACCCTTGGTTCACGCCATCAATGATCTACTGGCACGGCTCTCCGACGTTTTGGATGCGCAAAACCGTTTCATTGCAGATGCGGCCCATCAATTGCGCACACCTTTGGCAGGCCTCAAGACACAAATCGAACTCGCTTTGCGCCAGGATAATGCGGTGATAGCGGCCCAGACCATGCCGCATCTGCTCGTCAGCGCAGATCGCATGACGCGCCTGGTCAATCAGCTATTGGCGCTGGCACGAAATGAACCCAAGGCCGAAAGCGCTATTCAGATGGGCCGTCTGGACCTGGGCGTTCTGGCATCGGACATCACCATGGAATGGGTCCCTTTCGCGCTGGAAAAAGATATTGATCTTGGCTTCGAGGCGCCGCATTCACAGGTCATCATTCACGGCGATGCCGCACGCATAAAGGATATGATCGACAACCTCATTGACAACGCGGTGCGCTATACAGCCCGCCACGGCCATATTACTGTCAGCGTCAGTAGCGATAATCCACCCCGACTTACCGTTACCGACAACGGTCCGGGCATCCCACCTGAACAGCGTGAACGCGTCTTCGAACGCTTTTACAGCGTATTAGGCAACACTGCGAACGGTAGTGGCCTGGGACTTGCCATCGTCCGTGAAATCGCCCGCATGCATGGCGCCACTACTCATATCGACTCAGCTACGAATGGAACCGGGACACGTGTTAGCGTGATGTTCTGAGCTGTCAACGAAAAAACCCGCAAGCGTCTAAGCATTGCGGGCTTTATTTTGATTCGGAGAACTCAGTTTAGATTGGTATGTCACCGACCACATTCAAGCGATCTACTACACGGAATCATTCTATCTTCAGCGGCCGTTCTCAATTCACGACAAGCGTGAAGGTTTGCTTGCTGCTACCCTGGGAATTAGACACCTTCACGGTCACGCCATAGCTACCGGCCGACGCAGGCGTCCATTCCAGGCGCCCCGTATCCGAATGAACTGTCATTCCCGCAGGTGCTACCGTCAAACTGAAACTCGGCGCCGGCATACCCGTTGCCTCGGCTACATAGACATACGCCGTATTCCTGGATGCCGTCGTCACTGGCTGCGAGATCACTTGCGGTATGACATTCACACAGGTCGGCATGAATCGGTTCAGCCCCTCGAACCATACTGGTGTCATCTTGGCATACCCGCTGGTTGTAGGATGCAGATCATCACCCACAGCAAAATCTGTCGTCGATGTGCTGTAACCAAGCGCGGGCTCCATATTCACCACGATGATCTTGTCGCCGGCACTGATGCGCGACTGTGCCAGATTATCCAGATTCTGGTTGTACACCGTGAGCTGAGGATCGTAGCTGCCACGCGCCTTGTTGATGATGCGCGCCAGCACGACAGGAATGTTCGAATTGTATCCCTTGATCGTGTCCAGAATCTGCCCCACCTGAGTGACATTCGGGTACGGGAAGCTCGGATCCACATTTGTGCCAATGTGCAGCATCACGACATCGGGCGGGTTTTGATTCAGCCAGGCAGCCACGTTGGTCGCAATATTCGTTGGTGTGTAACCGCTGTGGCCTTCGTTGTCCGGATCATGAGCGCAATTGGGCGCACAGCTATCTTGTACGCCGCCCACCATGTCGAAATCCGCGCCTGCACTCATCAGATTAAAATACAACAGCGGGCGGAATCCCGGGTTCCAATGCCTGGTGTTTGAATCGCCCAGCGCCATGATACGCACCGGTGCACCACATCCCTGATAGCCGCGACGCAGCCCGACTGCACCATCGGTATAGTGCCTCCGGACCTCGCTGTCCGGCAGTACGCGGTTGTGTATCGCAACCTCGTCGATTTTACCGTCGTAGTGATAATCCGCCCCGCTCTCATTCAGCCAGCCTATATTCAGTGCAACTGCTGCATCGAAACCGGCCGCATAACTAACGCTTGCGGCAATTTGTTGCGCACCATCCACGTACAGGCGGTTTTGTCCCGATATTGCATCCCGGATGGCGACGATATGATGCCAGCTTCCATCCGCCACATCACTGGATGCCACTAGCGTTTGTGCGGCCCCACCACCGTTCTTGTCCACCAGAGTGAATGTCGCATTACCGTTCTGACAGCCAACCCACCAATGCAGTTGGGTGGATGGATCGTGCCGCCCCAAGACTGCCTGACTGCCACCGCAGCTACTGGTCTTCATCCAAAATTCAATGCTGAAGCGCGAATTGCTGGCCCAATTAATCGCGCTGACCGATGTGACATTGACCTCGTTTGTGGAGCCATTAAAGCTTCTCGCATTACTTACGCGACCCGTTACCTGCGCAGGGCAATTCGTGCATCCAGCTGACGCTGCAGCTATCTGATCCTGGAATGTCGAACCCGAAGTTTCGTCGAACTTCCAATAATGCGCCAATCCGGACGGCAGCACCGGCGTACCTTGCTGACTCTCATTCGGCCCCAGGCCACCACTTATCGTCGAGGGATTGACCGAGGCATCCGCGGACAATACCAGCTTGTCGATCACCATGCCCGATTCGTTCATCCATACGTTAACCGTGTGCATACCCGCCGTACCGATACTCAATGTCGCGCGTACTCCGTTAGCCTTCGTACCAACCCATAAATAGCCACCCGCCGACACGACGATATTCTTACTGCTCGATATCTCCTGGCCATCTAGACCCACATGCACGGCATTCGAACTTGTCGATGGACCCTGAGCTCGAACCCATCCATAGTGCGTCCCCGTCCGCACAAAATTTACCTGATAGTCCATGCGCGGACTCAGACTCGCGTAGTTTGACGCGTTGCTGATATTGTCTTCGGGCAACGCCCGCACTGCATCGGTACCCGAATACCCCCAAAACTTGCACCCGCCGACAACCACGCGTGACCATCCGCCGATACAACACTCGCATGAAAATGCTCTGCCTCCATCGATAGCAGGCCGCTTCCATCCTGCTGGAAGTCGCCCCCCCGCCCCCACCCCCACCGGGAGAGGCGGTCACAGTCACGTTTACCAGGCCTACAGCAGTGTCAATGCCATCGCTCACCCAATAAGTGAAACTGTCCGCGCCACTGAACCCCATCGCCGGCATGTACGTGCATGATCCGGCGCCCGTGCAATTTACCGTCGCACCATTTGCACTCACCGCATCGGATGCAATCACGCTCAGCACACCACCGTCGCCACCGTCTGAATCATTGGTGAGCACATTCACCACTGCTTGGGTACCTGCCAATGTGGTCAGCGCATCGGCTCCTGCAATGGGCGGATTGTTAGATGTACCACTCTGCGGGCTCTCGTTTGGCCCCAGACCGCCATTGATTGTCGATGGATCGAATGCGGCATCCGTGGTTAAAAACCACCTTGTCGATCACAGTGCCTGATTCGCGCATCCATACGTTAACCGTGTGTGGTCCCGCCGTACCAATATTCAACGATGTGCGCGCACTGCCGGCAATCGTACCTACCCAGACATAGCCACCCGTCACCGGTACAGTGATATTCGTACCACTTGTCAACTCCTGGCCATCAAGCCCCACATGCAGAGAATTCGAGCTTGTTGACGGCCCTTGGGCCCGAACCCATACATAATGCGTCCCTGTCCAGGTGAAATTCACCTGATAATCCAGGCGCGCACCTGTACTGGCATAACCGCTCATCTGTACGACCTTATCTGCCGGCATGGCCCTCAGCGCATCGGTGCCCGAATAGCCGGTAAACTCCGTACCCGCCGACGACCACTGATGTCCATCCGCCGACGCCACATTCGTCTTGAAATGCTCGGCCTCCATCGATACCAGTCCGCTTCCGTTCTGCTGGAAACCGCTCTCGGCGCTGCCGTACTCGACATGCAGCACTGGAGCACCGGACGCGCCGTCAAAGGTCCGGGCAGCCCGGAATGCACGATTGTCGCCCCCGTTATCCTCGATGATCATGACCACCGGGTTCCCGCTTGCCCAACCCGCCTGTCCGATCACCTCTTGCAGAATCGCCGACAGATCCGGCGTGCGCTGATTCGTACCGTTCGCACCGGCCGTAGACCAGCTTGACGGCAACCAGTTAACATTCGCGGTGGTTCGCGGACGATTGGAGATGTCATAGCTTGCAGTGCTGAAGCGTACCGGTGCCGTCGCCTTCTGCCCCTTGACGGTCAGGTTCACGACCCCACCGGTATCTGCACGGTCTACGGTGAATTGAATGTAGGCCTTGGTGATGGTCACACCGGCTGGAATGGCGATGTTCTGGAAGCGCATGCCCATCTGCTGGCGCTTACCCCCGTCCCAGGGCATTTCCAGATCAGCCGATGACAGTGTCATCGCACCGGTGCTGGCATTCTCCTCGGCATCATCAGTGCTGCTATTCACGGCAATGTCGAGTGTAGCGGCAGCCGCTTGGGTCATGCTCATGGCCCCGACCAATAGCACACCCATTGCCAGCAGCAGAGCAAGCGCATGATTCAGATTTATGCTGCTATTTCGTATCACTGACGTGTTAATCCTCAGAAAACCCTAGCTGCAAAACGACACATCGCCCCGTGGCACGTGCAAGGCGCCTCCTGAGGTACTACATGACAAAGCGGCGACGCCTATACACGCACCAAATAATGATCAATCACCCAGGAACAATAGGTCGATACCGTGTATTCGAAAAATCAGCTTACCCACTGTTGAATGCGGTAGAGCTGGCCAACCAACACCTGGACCGACCACAGCCTATCGCAACATTTAACACGAGACGCTTACGCTTTGCTTACGAGACGGGTACGCATATCGCGTATGGAAACTGACACCGGACTAGAATCAGGGATGCATATTGGCGCAGATACACGGGCGGATTCCCGGTTAGGGTGGCTTCACTAGAGTGCTTACTGAAACGATGCAAGTCCGGACTGGACACCAAAATAATAGGCAACAAAAAACCCGCAAGCTGTGAGCATTGCGGGCTTTCTGGACTAATCCGGACGGTGCCGGATTCTAAGATGGTGCCAACGGCGAGCCACACATTAATACACTAACTGAATGTAATTAATTGTTTTTACCAGCTCTCTAATTGCTGGTTGCCCCCAAAGTTGCCCCCAAGAGTACTCGCCTAGCCCCCTCGGGTTGCGCCTGTAACCATCGGTAGCAGTCTTGCTGGCCTGATAGTTTTCGCACGAAAGAAAGCCGCTTAATCCCCTGCACGATGCCCACACGCAAGGATGCCTGGGGATCGCACAGCCGGTGAAAGGCGGCTTTGCTTTATCTGGTATATGGGGCATGTGAAGAGGACTAATCCCCTCCCGTACCCTGTTTCTGGGCTAAATCGCTACCCACGGCCTCTGAGCTCCCGTCGACAAGGCGAAAAAGGGTGTTTATGCTCCCTATACCCACTTCCAGGAAAACCGAATATGCGCATTCTCGTCTCGGCATTGGCCGCAACATGCCTATCGACCCAGGTCTGGGCTACGGACTTCGGCGCTGGGGGGGTGAAGACTGGAAGGTCGGAAAATGGAGCCTGCTCATGGTCTCGCCCGCACATCGTGTTCCAGAACAACACCAAGGCCGACATAGTTTACATCGTCCAGCACAAAGCCGGGGGCTGGAGGTTGTACCTTCCCGCTGGCAAGGAAATGAAGAGCATGATCAAAGAGTCCGATGTCATCACGGCACCCAATGGCGATAAGTTGACATTCGGAAAATGCGATAAACACGGAAGCTACCCGGCCTATCGCTGGACGTGGAACAAAGACGACACCATTGAAATCCATGAGAAGAAGAAAGAACTTCGGCGCGAGACTTTTCAGTGGCCTAAATAGCTAACGTATACGAACCAGCCCAGTTAATTCAAACGTTTCAAAGCCCGCTTTCATCCGTATATCTAGGTAACAAGCCTTCGCCGTCAACAAGATGCAAGGGACTGCAACCGGATGCGGGTTCAACCGATCAATGCAACACATTGGCGGTAAGATAGAGATGGTTCGGGGAAACGGTCTTGGGTTGCCCATACCGGTTATTCACTAGATTTGATTTAATCGAATCCGCAGGAAGAATAAGTGGGTTTAGTGCAATTTAAAAAGCCGAACCGGTGGTGATCCGATCGGAGTTGGTGGCGCTTACAAGCCAATAGATAAATCCCTACAAACAGGCTGTTATTTTTAGTGTAGGGTCATTAGCCATCATTCGCTCGGTGCGATTGATTATTTCCCTGCTTTCCCAAAATTCGACTAATTCGATACGCGGACACAAGCCGATTCGTACATATGATTGGATTGGATGGTTCCAGGCGAGTAAACAAATCGGCTGACATTGATTGGGTATTTATGTGATGACATTTATCTAGTCACTAGATGACGCTACCCAGCACCAAGGAAAATAAACCAACAAGCAAGGAGCGAAAAAAATGAATACATCATCACAGAAAATACGCCTGAATGGATGGTTATTCATTCTCTTATCTGCATTGTTGCTTGGCATGATGTCAGAAACATCTTGGGCAATGACTGCGAACCCAGCACCTTTCGTAGCTACTCAGCCTGATGGCACACAAATCACACTGCGTATTCGTGGTGACGAGCATTTCAATTGGACACAAGACCTGGACGGTTATTCGGTGGTTCAGTCCAATCGAAGATATGTCTATGCGCAACTCGACAAACAAAACCGGCTTGCGCCTACCAATTGGGAGGTGGGCAAGGTAAACCCTGCAACCATGGGGCTTAAAAAGGGTATCCTGCCACCGTCTTCAGTTATTCGTCAGATGCAAACGCAACGTTTCCCCGTCAGCCCCGATACCTCGCCACAGGCGGTTCCGGCACAGGGTACTGTCAAGAACCTGGTAATCATGGTGCGTTTTTCGGACCACACGGGGAGAACATTACCGACAAGTTCGGAGGTTTCCGTTCTGTTCAATTCAGTTGGCGGCGATCCGACTCTGGCACCGACGGGTAGTGTCAGGGATGTCTATCTGGAAAATTCCTACGGCCAACTTGATCTTCAATCCACTGTCGTCGGGTGGATCGATGTCCCGAATACAGAAGCTTACTATGCGAACGGTCAGTCAGGTGACGAAACACTTTGGGAGGCCCTCATCTCGGCGCTTAATACAGCGGATGCCACAATAAATTTCAGCGATTACGATTCTGATAACGATGGCTTTATCGATGCGATTACCTTTATCCATTCCGGCTACGGGGCCGAGTGGGGTGGTTTCGATGCATACGGGACGTACTACACGGACAGAATCTGGTCGCATAAATGGACCATTCTACCGGCCTGGACCTCTGCGGAAGGCGTAAAAGTTGGTAATTATGATATTAACCCCGGCCTTTGGGATACGTCTGGAGCTGCTATCGGGCATATCGGCGTAATCGCACATGAAACCGGCCATTATTTTGGACTCCCGGATCTTTACGATACGGATGGCACGAGTGAAGGCATAGGCAGTTGGGCATTGATGTCAAATCCATGGGGCTTTGATTTCAGCCAATTACATCCCCCGCATTTTTCCGCTTGGAGTAAAGTGCAATTGGGTTGGGTCACACCCACGGTTGTTAGCTCTACCGGCGATTACACCTTAAAAAATGCTGAAAACTTTGCTGATATCCTTCGAATCGACAGCAAATTCCCGACGGGTGAATACCTGCTAGTGGAAAATCGCCAGCCACTTGGAATTGAATCCGACATGCCGCAGGGCGGTATAGCCGTCTGGCATATTGATGAATTGAAATCGGACAATAAAAGCGAGGGTTATCCAGGTCAGTCAGGCTGGCCGACTAACAACAAGCATTATCGGGTCGCATTGCTGCAGGCAGATGGTACGTATGGTCTGGAACATGGCGTAAATCGCGGTGATGGTGGCGATGTGTATCACGGCTCCGGCATCAATGCCATCGGAACAGCAACTGTCCCCAGTACAGATCGCTATCAAGGTGGCACTGTCGCCTCAACGGGCACTGAAATATCCGCGATCAGTGCAATCGGCACCTCCATGACAATGCATATCTCTGTCGACAGCCACACCCTAACCCTCAACACTGCAGGTAACGGCAGTGGCACCGTCAGCGGTGCAGGCTCCTACGGCTACGGCGAAACAGCAACCGTTTCCGCGACGGCCAATACGGGCTCGACCTTCGACGGTTGGAGTGGCCCCGATGGCACGGAGTGCACCAGCGGTCCTGTGCTCATGATTGCGGACAAGAGTTGTACCGCGACGTTCACACTAAGTACCAACACCCTACCCGCCGCACCCACCATCGGCACCGCCACCCCCGGTGACAAGGGTGCCAGCGTCGCCTTTACTCCGGGTGATCTCGGCAGTGGCACGCTGGTCAATTACACCGCCAAATGCGGTAGCTTCACCGCGACGGGCACCAGTTCACCCATCACCGTGACCGGACTGACCAACGGCACCGCCTACACCT
>JBGSOE010000343.1:0-4169 GCA_041739295.1 Thiohalobacterales bacterium
GGAATGCGCGCCGCTGTGGCACCCGCCGTTGCGCGCGGCCATGCCGAACGTCCGCCTCACCCTGTTGATCGGCGCCTACGCGCAGGCGTATTACCTGGGCAGCCGCCGTGGCCGCACGCTCGCCGATACGGTGCGTGCCTGGCGCGACTTCGCTCCCGAGTATTTTCCGCTGCCGCATCCCAGTCCGCGTAATCGTTTGTGGCTCAAGCGCAACCCCTGGTTCGAAACCGAGGTAGTGCCGGCCTTGCGCGAACGGGTTGGAGCGCTGCTTGCGACAGGCGATAATGGCGGCGCTCGATAGCCACGCATAACCAGACAGACCTTCAGGGACCCCGTATGAAACTCGTCACCTCACTCACCAGCCCCTACGGCCGTAAAGTCCGCGTGGTGCTGGCGGAAAAGAAAATCCCGTTCCACCTTCAGGTCGAAAACCCGTGGCTGCCCGACAGCCCCGTTGCCAGTCTCAACCCGCTCGGTAAGGTGCCGGTGCTGGTGCTGGAAGACGGGGTCAGCGTGTTCGATTCGCGCGTCATCGTCGAATATCTCGACCATGTCAGCCCGGTCGCGCACCTGATTCCATCCGAACCTAAAAGCCGCATGATCGTGCGCGGCGTCGAAGCGCTGGCCGATGGTGTCACCGAGGCCACCGTGGCGGTTTATCTGGAAAAGAAGCGTCCGCCCGAACAGCAAAGCAGTGACTGGCTGGTCTTGCAGGAAAAAACCCTGTTCCGCGGCCTGGAAGCCCTGTCGGAAGCGCTCGGCGAAAAACCCTGGTATCTCGGCAACGGCATGACCCTGGCCGATGTCGCCTGCGGCTGCACGCTCGGCTATCTGGACCTGCGCTTTGCCGAAATCGACTGGCGCACTGCGCACCCCAACCTGGCGAAACTCTTCGACAAGTTGATGGCGCGTGCCTCGTTCCAGGACACCGTGCCCGTCGTCTGAACCGTCTTTGCGAGACCCGGTCGAAGCAATCCCCCCTCGATATCAAGGACGAGCATCATGGCCCACGCAGTAGCGACACTCGCAGGCGGCTGTTTCTGGTGTATCGAAACCGTGTTCAACCGGCTGCGCGGCGTCGAGTCCGCGATGTCGGGCTACATGGGCGGCCACACCCTCAACCCGACCTACAACGACATCTGCAACGGCGACACTGGCCACGCCGAAGTGGTGCAGGTGACCTTCGATCCGGAGGTGATTTCGTTCCGGGAATTGCTCGACGTCTTCTTCACCCTGCACGACCCGACCCAGCTCAACCGCCAGGGCAATGACGTCGGCACCCAGTATCGATCGGCGATCTTCTGGCACACACCCGAGCAGAAAGTCGAAGCGGAAGCGGTGATCGCCGAGCTGAATGCTTCAAAACAATTCGGCGCGCCCATCGTGACGGAAGTCAGTGAGGCTGTGACCTTCTACCCCGCCGAGGATTACCACCAGCGCTACTACGAGCAGAACCCGCATCAGCCCTACTGCCAGTTTGTGGTGGCGCCGAAGGTGGCGAAGGCGGAGGGGAAGTTCGGGGGGTGGCTCAAGAACTGAAATGACGCGAGATTGAAGGCAATCGATGCTGACATCTTTTGATGCTTCATCGAAGACGCCGTGCGCGCGCCCATCCTCGAACTGACCACTAAATAGGCCAAGGAAGCCAACCCGGCATCGGCGAAACCGAACTGTCCGGCGCAATCCATGAGGCACTGCGCCGGGCGCGCAAGACAAGAACTGATGCTGGTCCCTTTGGATTTTATGGATTCTTATCAGTCCTAATAAGAAATTCTTGTGCTTTACCAAATCGGGCTCGAACAACTGCAACATCACTCGTGCCGTAGTAGGTGGCCTCTTCGAAAGTTTGATTCTCTTTCAGCCGTTGCCATCTATCCCCGATATCGTCGGGTATGCGATCTAGGTTCCCAATAATCGTACAGAGTACTGCATCGAGCGCGGACGAATTTAATGGACCCCGAATATGGAAGGGCTTTTCACCAAGGGTGCTCACGACGAGAGCAACAGCCTTGGGAAACTTTTCAGCAAAACGTGTTACGCGATCAGAGTCCCCTGTCTGCTCCTTTTTCATCGTCTTATTTAGGAACTCTTTCATTGGTTTTTCATATGCATCGAAATGTTCATACAGGCCGAAAACGCGCAGTAGTAGCTCTATATCTTTTTGATGCTTGTCATAAAGTTGTTTGCCTAAAATCTTGCGCCAGTTTGGATCGCGATTAAGCCTTCTAAGGACGTTCATGAACTCTCCCCGGAAGACACAATTTCTTATTTCTTGTGGCTTAAGCGCGGTACCACCAGTATTTAGCCTTTCAAAGATATGGTAGATGGATGTGCTGTCTTTACTCGGCTTGAGTTGACGAACAATTACTGCCCTCAAGGTCGAAGCGCGAAGCTTGCGCTGTGTCACTTCGTCCAGATCCACGAAGCGTTTCCCTGCATATGGGCTTCTACTGCTAAGTCCTTGTAACCTGAATACCTGTCGCTTACTTTGCGTTGTCTCTGAACCAAAATAACCCTCGAAGAAGTACAAAACGCTTCTGATTCTTTGTTGCCCGTCGATGACGAGATTACGCTGCAGATCGTCTGTATAGAAAAAGACTTGAGGTACTGGGAGACCAAGGAGAAATGATTCAATGAGAAGTGAGGCTTGTCTGATGTCCCATACAAACTCTCTTTGGAATTCCGGGATTTTTATTTCTCCCTTTTTCCACATGTTTTCGATGACTTCCAGATTTAGGTCCGAGTTGCTGATGGCTATGTCGTATTCGACAACCACTTCATCCTCAACCTGCTCATTTTCAAGATAGAGTTCATCATCGGCCTCGGTGATTTTTGGCATAGGCCTGTCTCCCTTGTTGGCCGCATCTGAGGTCCAGGAATCTTTAAGCGTTACCGTTCGGTTGAAGACCGGCATTCCTGGTTGAGTCTCCACTCTGTCAGCAACAAAATAGCCGTAACGCTCAAATTGGAACACATCACCTGGACTTGCAGCCTTGAGGGACGGCTCAACATACGCAGACAGGGTTTGGACGGAATGGGGGTTTATGTCGAGGAGGAACTCTGTGCCTCCCAAACCAGGTTGTGGCGTACGGAATAGCCTGTCGAACAGCCGGACCTCACATAGATATCCATGTTCGGCAGAAAGCCAGTGGATATTGCCCTTGACCTTGTAGTTGTCGGCGCCAGGGGTGCCAGACTTTGAATCGGAGAAATAGTTGCAACGCACCGCGACGACGTTGCCTTTCTCATCCTTGTCGCAGCCTATACACTCGATAACAAATCCATACCTCAATCTCACCTTGTTTCCGGGAAAGAGACGGAAATAGCCCTTGGGTGGCGTTTCTTCGAAGTCCTCGCGCTCAATCCACAGCTCTCTTGAGAAGGGCACAGGCCGCTTCCCTAGTTCGGGCTTCTGCGGATGGTTGGGGGCGAAGCACTCTTCTTCCTGGCCCTCTGGGTAGTTGTCGATAATGAGCTTGAGTGGGTCGAGCACAGCTATCCGGCGCTGCGCGATTTCGTTCAGCACATCGCGCTGGCATTCCTCGAACAAACTGTAGTCGATCAGTGAGTCCGACTTGGTGATGCCAATCTGGTCGGTGAAGCGGCGGAAGCCCTCCGGCGTGTAGCCGCGGCGGCGAGCGCCGACGAGCGTCGGCATGCGCGGATCGTCCCAGCCGGAGACGTACTTTTCCTCGACCAGCTGGATCAGCTTGCGCTTGGAGAGCACGACGTAGGTCAGATTGAGTCGCGCGAACTCGATCTGCTGCGGCAGCGGGCGGGTGAAGAAGCCGCCGTCGGCGAGCTTGTCCAGCAGCCAGTCATAGAACGGCCGCTGGTCCTCGAATTCCAGGGTGCAGATCGAATGCGTGATGTGCTCGATCGCGTCCTCGATCGGGTGGGCGTAGGTGTACATCGGGTAGATGCACCAGGTGTCGCCGGTGTTGTGGTGGTGCGCGCGCTTGATTCGATAGATGGCCGGGTCGCGCAGGTTGATGTTGGGCGAGGCCATGTCGATCTTGGCGCGCAGCACGTGGGCGCCGTCGGGGAATTCGCCGGCGCGCATTTTGCGGAAGAGGTCGAGGTTCTCCTCGACACTGCGGATGCGGTTGGGACTGTCCTTGCCCGGCTCGGTGAGCGTACCGCGAGAGGCGCGCATGTCATCTGCGCTG
>JBGSOE010000365.1:0-8407 GCA_041739295.1 Thiohalobacterales bacterium
GCGGGGAGAGGGTTAGGCACAGGACTTTGTGTAATCCCGATGGGTAATGATCAATAATCCCAGTCCACTCGCGCGCTAGTTTCGGTGCGCAATTGCTGAATGCGGTTAGTGCTTCGCCGGTTCTTCAATAGGATCCGGCTCTGGCGCCTGCATCGGCGCCAGTTCCGCCTTGGACTCCGGTGCCTTAGGTTGCGGTTCGAGCTTGACGGTCAGCTTGTCGATCGTGCCGGTGAATTTGAACGGAATGTCGTAGCGATACTGCAGCATCGCAACACCAGTGCGCGTGTCATCACCGACGTCGAAGGATTCATCCTCCGGGAAGGTGATCGGCGTGCCGTGTTCGATGGACTTTTTGTCCACTTCCTTGCCGTCCACAGAGAGTACGCCTGTCCCGCCTTTACCCAAGCCTGGGCCATCGGATTTGAAGTCGAAAACGATGGTGTGTTTGCCGGCATCCAATTCGGGACCTGACCACACTGTGCGCTTGAGGTTGAGCAGGTTGTAGATGAACACGGGTTTGCCGCTACGAATACCCGCCATACCCTTGCTCAGGAACAAACCATAGCCGCCAAAGCGTCCACCGTCGGTGACGATCATGCCTTCCGCGCCGCCCTTGGGAATCGTCACTTCGGCGGTAATAGTGTACGACTTGTTCAGGATATTCGGCGCAGCGCTATTGGGGACGCCAATCAATTCCCCCGTGTACGTGAATTCCGTTCGTCCCGCCGTGAGGTTCGGGCGCGGTGTATTCCAGCGCAGGAGCGTTGTGTTATCGAGTGGCAGCACGTTGTACTTTTTCGCCTCGGCATCGAAGACGGCCTGCAGTTGCTTGACCTTCTCGGGCATCTTGGCAGCCAAGTCGTTGGACTGGGTCGGGTCATCCATGAGGTTATAGAGTTCCCATTTGTAGCCGGTAATGACATCCGGCGGCGGGTTACTGTTCAGCTCCCACGGCAACGTGATTGGTGTCGTGGCCGCTATCCACCCGTCTTGAAAGATGGCGCGGTTACCGAGCATCTCGAAATATTGTGTTGTGTGCCGGGTCGGTGCGGTGGCGCTCGCCTTGTCCCAGGTGTACATCATGCTGGTACCTTCGATCGGCGCCTGTTTGATGCCATTGATCGCCTCGGGCGCAGGGATGCCGGTTGCTTCGAGGATAGTCGGGACGATGTCGATGACATGAGAGAACTGGTGGCGGATGCCGCCCATATCATTGATGTGGCCGGGCCAGGACATCGCCACACCCTGAGTCGTCCCGCCGAAATGCGATGGCACCTGCTTCGTCCACTTGAATGGCGTATCCATCGCCCACGCCCATTCCGCCGCATAGTGCGGGAAAGTTTTATCGGAACCCCAGAACGGGTACCAGAGGTACTGTGCCTTCACCGGCACGGGAACACCATTAAGCGTGGTGTACTCGTTCGGCGTGCCGTTGAGCATGCCTTCGGCACTCGCACCGTTATCGCCGCCTATATAAATGACTAAGGTGTTGTCGAGTTCGCCGAGGTCTTCGACAGCCTGGATGACCCGCCCGATCTCATGGTCGGCGTAGGCAAGGTAAGCGCCGTAGACATCGGCTTGCTTGATGAAGAGTTTTTTCTCAACTAATCCGAGGGAATCCCATTCCGGCAGTTCCTTCGGCCAAGGGGTCAGTTGGGCGTTTTCGGGCATGATGCCCAATCGCTTCTGGTTGGCGAAAATTGTCTCCCGCAGCTTGTTCCAGCCCGCGTCGAAGAGATGCATGTCGCTGATCTTCTTGATCCACTCCGGCGTCGGGTGATGCGGCGCGTGCGTGGCGCCAGGCACGTAATAGACGAACCAGGGCTTACCGGGCGCAATCTCCTTGAGCTGCTTAATATACTTGATCGCCTCGTCAGCCATCGCCGTCTCCAGGTTCCAGCCGGGATTGCCCTCGAAGGGGTAGATGGCCGTCATATTGCGGAACAGGTTTGGCTGCCACTGGTTGGCATCACCGCCGACGAAGCCGTAGAAATACTCGAAGCCCATGCCATTCGGCCATTGATTGAACGGTCCGGCCTGGCTCGATTGGAATGAAGGTGTGTTGTGGTCCTTGCCGAACCACGAAGTGACGTAACCGTTGTCCCTAAGGGTCGTGCCTATGGTGCCTTTTTCAATCGGGATGATCGAGTCATAACCCGGGTATCCCGTCGATATTTCACCGACCACTCCGTTACCCACCGAGTGATGGTTGCGGCCGGTAATCAGCGCCGCCCGCGTCGGTGAGCAGAGCGCGGTAGAGTGGAAATTGGTGTAGCGCAGGCCAGCACTTGCAATGCGATCCATGGCGGGAGTGGGTATGACGCCACCGAAGGTGCTTGGCGCACCGAAACCCTGGTCATCCGTCATGATCAGCAACACGTTGGGCGCGCCCTTGGGCGGTACAACCGTCGGCGGCCACCAGGGCTTCGACTCCGAGGCTCGCTCCTTGATCACCCCACCGAATGCCGGATCGGGTGGCGGCAGCTGTTTTCCACTGATCGTGGTAGTGGCGTGTGGCGAACCAAGCGTGCCGCTGATTTCCGCGGCCGTCACCGGCATGGAAAGGCTCAAGGCACCAACGACCAAGACATCAATGCAACCCAACGTACGGTTCACTCGCATGGTGTTTCCTCCATCCAGACAGGTTTTTATCCTTATTCCTTCAACATGCCCGTTACTTGATGAGCGTGGAAGTGCCATTCAGCGGCCGGAGTATTTCATGCTTCTCAGACGCGGTCAGCTTTATTATATGGCCAGGTCGATCGAAAGCATCCAGAGCGTCATTGCGTGAAGCATCGGCGACCGTTGAATGGATCGTTGGGTGGATGATCGTGCCCTCCACGCCTCTAATCACATCCAAACTGTCATCCAGCCTAGTCGCTGTTCGAACTAGCGTGTATGGATGTTGATCGTGCAGGAGAAACTAAAACAGAACATGCTAATGTTCTACAACACCTCGCCTCAATGCCGCAACCGACCCGCGAAGGTGAAATCCTCTCCGCCGCGGGCAGCCATCTCTTCATAGTCCTTCCAGCGCTGCCAGATATTCTGCTGCGCGAGATCCAGCAGGTGATCGGCTTCCTGAGGATTGGTTGTCTTTAGGAGACGATAGCGGAGTTCGTTGTCGGCGTATTCTTTGAACGTGATGGTTGGACGCTGACAGTCCAGGACAAAGGGATTTTCGTGCGATTGGCGCACTTCCGGGTTGTAACGGATCAGCGGCCAATGTCCACATTCAACGGCGCGGCGTTGTTGCTGCAATCCTTGCTGCATGTCGATGCCGTGGGCGATGCAGTGACTGTAGGCTAATATCAAGGACGGACCTTTGTAGGCCTCAGCCTCGCGGAACGCCAACAATGTCTGCTGCGGATTGGCACCCATGGCGACGCGGGCCACATAAACGTTGCCGTAGGAAATGGCCTGCATGGCCAGATCTTTTTTGGCGACATGCTTGCCGCCGGCAGCGAACTTCGCCACGGCGGCCAAGGGTGTCGACTTGGACATCTGTCCACCGGTATTCGAATACACCTCGGTATCCAGAACTAATATATTGACATCGCGGCCGCTGGCCAGTACGTGATCAAGCCCGGCCGAACCGATGTCATAGGCCCAGCCATCACCACCGACCAGCCAGATGCTACGCCGCACCAGCTCATCAGCGACAGTGTGCAATCGCGCGGCGCGTTCATCCGCAATATCTTTCAAACGCAGCTTCAATACCTCGACGCGCTTGCGCTGGGCATCGATTTCGGATTCCTGAATCTGAGTTGCACACTCCAGTTCCTCGACCAGTGTCTCACCCAGTTGCGGCTGCAGTTCTTTTAACAGTTGTTCCGCCAATCGGCGCTGTTGATCCGCCGCCAGGCGGAAACCGAAACCGAATTCGGCATTGTCTTCGAACAAGGAGTTCGACCAGGCTGGCCCGCGTCCGGCACTGTTCTGTGTCCAGGGCGTGGTCGGTAGATTTCCACCATAGATCGAAGAACAGCCCGTCGCATTGGCGACAACCAGTCGATCACCAAACAGTTGCGAAAGTAGTTTCACATAGGGCGTTTCACCGCAGCCGGCACAGGAACCCGGGAATTCAAACAGCGGTTGCAGGAACTGCACACCACGCACGGTGGAAAAATCGACATGTGTGCGTTCCGTGTAAGGCAGTTTTTCAAAACAGACGATTGAGGTGCGCTGCGATTCTAGGCTATCCGGCTTGGGCCGCATGTTGATGGCCTTGGTACGCGCCTCTTGCTTGCTGGTGGCCGGACAGACCTGTACACACAACCCACATCCGGTACAGTCCTCGGCATAGACCTGCAGACTGTAGCGGATACCCGGTAGACCACGTGCATCGATGGGTGCCGACTGGAATGCTTTTGGCGCAGCAGACAGTTCCGACTGATTGAAAATCTTCGCTCGGATCACACTGTGTGGGCAGACGAAACTGCAATTGCCGCATTGGATACAGAGATCTGGTTCCCACACGGGAATATTCAAGGCAATATTGCGTTTCTCCCAACGCGTCGTGCCACTCGGGTAGGTACCATCGACTGGCATTCTACTGACCGGTAAGTCATCCCCCTTCCCCGCCATCATCATCGCCGTGACTTCGCGGACAAATACCGGCGCCTCAGCCGGTACCGTCAGCGGCAATTCCCGTGTGCTCGATACAGTGGTTGGCACATCGACCTGATGCAGATTTTCCAGCGTGCGGTCTACGGCCTCGAAATTCTTGCGCACGACCTCCTCGCCCTTCTTTCCATAGGTCTTGCGAATCGCCTGCTTGATCTTGTCGATGGCCTTATCACGCGGTAATACGCCGGAAATCGCAAAGAAACAGGTCTGCATGATGGTGTTGATGCGTACACCCATACCAGCGTCGCGCGCCACCGCGTAGGCATCGATGACATAGAGCTGCAGCTGCTTGTCGACTATCTGCTGTTGTACGGACCGCGGCAGCTGATCCCATACGGCATCCTTTCCATGCGGTGCGTTCAACAGGAAGATGGCGCCTGGCGCCGCCTGGCGGAGCATATCGGTGCGATCAAGAAAGTTGTATTGGTGGCAAGCGATGAAGTTCGCCGATTGGATCAAATAGGGAGAACGGATCGGGTCCGGCCCGAAGCGCAGATGCGAGATGGTCTGCGATCCGGATTTTTTGGAATCGTAGACAAAATAGCCTTGCGCGTGGAAGTCAGGGTCTTCACCGATGATCTTGATACTGTTCTTGTTGGCACCCACGGTACCGTCCGCGCCCAGGCCGAAAAACATGGCGCGTACGACTGAATCCGACTCAATATTAAAGTCCGGGTCGTAGTCCAAGCTGGTGTGACTGACATCGTCCTGAATACCGATAGTGAAATGGTTTTTGGGTTTGGACTTGGTAAGTTCATCGAATACCGCCTTGACCATGGACGGTGTGAATTCTTTGGAAGATAGTCCGTAGCGACCACCGATCACCCGCGGATAGCTGCTTGGGGCAATATCACCGTTGGCAAGCGCCTCGGCCAGCACCGTCACCACATCCTGATACAAGGGTTCGCCGCTGCCACCCGGTTCCTTGCAGCGATCCAGCACAGCAATGGCCTGTACAGATTTCGGCAGCACTTGCAGAAAATGTTCGAGTGAGAAGGGTCGGAACAGATGGACCTGCAACACGCCGACCGATTCACCCTGTTGACGAAGATAATCGACTGTCTCGGAGACCGTGTCGCCACCCGAACCCATGATCACGATGATCCGCTCCGCCTGATCATCACCAAAATAATCGAACAACCGATACTGGCGTCCAGTCAATTCACCAAAGCGATCCATGATGGACTGGACGATCGCAGGTGTGGCGCTATAAAAAGGATTGACGGTTTCGCGGCCTTGGAAATAGACATCCGGGTTCTGCGCCGTTCCGCGAATCATCGGGGCATTCGGATTCAATCCACGGGCGCGGTGGGCATATACCAGGTCTTCTCGGATCATGCCGCGGATCTGTTCTTCGTCAAGCAATGCGAGTTTGTTGACTTCGTGCGAGGTACGGAAGCCATCAAAGAAATGCAGGAAAGGTAACCGCGTCTCCAGCGTGGCCGCATGCGCAATCAAGGCCATGTCATGCGCCTGTTGCACGGAGTTGGACGCGAGCATCGCAAAGCCGGTGGAGCGCACCGCCATGACGTCGGAATGATCGCCGAAGATCGACAGGCCCTGTGCCGCCAATGAGCGCGCCGCGACATGAAACACCGTCGCGGTCAACTCACCCGCAATCTTGAACATGTTCGGAATCATCAGCATGAGGCCTTGCGAGGCCGTGAAGGTCGTCGTCAATGCGCCGGTCTGTAACGCACCGTGCACCGCACCGGCGACACCGCCTTCGCTCTGCATCTCAACCACCAGCGGCACCGTGCCCCAGAGGTTGGTTTTACCTTCATTCGCCCATTGGTCCGCCAGTTCACCCATGGTCGACGACGGTGTGATGGGATAAATGGCACAGACTTCACTGGCCTTATAGGCAATCAGTGCCGCTGCCTCGTTGCCATCCAGGGTCGCGTATTTCGGATTTCTATTCATCCTATAAACCGCATTTGCCAGGGAATCACACGGAAAAATACGGACAAGATCATTAGTTTCACGCCGGCACCGCCATCACCCGCAAGGTGGTGAATAGTCGCTCCAGGAATGCACTGTGCTTCAGTGTCTTCCGTGTGTTTCCGTGGCTGAAATGATTTATTTAGGTTCATTCGCTGTTAGGAACCATCTCGATGGCGTGACAGGGGCATTGATCGTAACAGATGGCACAACCGGTGCAGCGATCATCGTCAAAGCGGTAACGTTTGCCTGTGCCTAGTTTGATGACCGCATGTTCCGGGCAGGCACCCAGACAGCCATCGCATTCGAAGCAGTTGCCACAGGACAGACAGCGTTGTGCTTCAAACCTCGCGGACTTGCTGTTCAGTCCCTGGACAACCTCATCGAAACCCGTGCGATTCCGCGGATCGACTTGGCGCTGGCTACGCTGGGCAATCTCTGTGATAAACCAAGGATGCAGTTTGTCGAAGCTTGCCAGATCGTGCTTCGGTTTAGCAGCATATTCGACACCCTTGAGCCAAGCATCAATATGCCGAGCCGCCTTTTTGCCGTGGCCTACGGCAATCGTCACTGTACGTTCCGACGGCACCATGTCACCACCCGCAAATACGCCCGGTGTACCGGTCATCATGTGTTGATCGACATCAATCGTGCCATCGTCCTTGAAGACGATGCCCGGTAGTCGTCGGAGAAAACCCGTATCGGCATTCTGCCCCAAGGCCAGAATAATCGAGTCTACTTCCAGATTTTCGTATTCCCCAGTCGGTTGTGGTCGGCCATCGGCATCGATCTCCATCACCTCCACTTTGACTGCTCCAACCTCCATTTCGCGGATGGTACGCAGCCAATGCATCTGCACGCCCTCTTCGATGGCCTCATCGGCCTCGAAGGCATGCGCCGGCATATGCGCTCTGTCGCGTCGGTAGATGATCATTGCTTCATCGGCACCCAATCGCTTGGCAACACGCGCGGCATCCATGGCCGTGTTACCACCACCGTAGATCGCAACGCGACGACCGAGTTTCGGTGCCTGGCCGGTTTCCACATCATGGAGCAGATTGACCGCATCGTAGATCTTGCCGGCATCGCGTGCAGGGATATCGATACGTTTGCTGAGATGCGCACCGACTGCTACGAACACCGCATCAAATCCACCCTGTTCGCGCTCAGTTTGCAGGTCTTCTACAGTGTGATTGAGAACGATCTTGATGCCCATCGCTTCGATGCGCTGGATATCGGCGTCCAGATCTTTGCGTGGCAGACGATAGGCAGGTATACCGAAGCGCATCATGCCACCCGCGACAGGACCGGCATCGCGGATCTCGACACTATGTCCGAGCAGACGAAGATGATAGGCCGCCGAAAGCCCACTGGGACCGGCGCCGATAACCAGCACGTGTTTACCTGTAGAGGGTGCCGTAGAGGTAATCTGCCAACCACGTCGGTTGGCGCGATCACCGAGAAAGCGTTCGACCGCGTGAATGCTCACGGCCGAATCGATGTTGTCACGGTTACAACTGCTCTCGCAGGGGTGATAACAGACGCGACCGTGTACGGCCGGCAATGGATTATCCTGAACCAGGATCTGCCAGGCTTGTTTGAAACGCCCTGCCTGCGCTTCTGCCAGCCAAGCCTGAATATTCTCGCCGGCAGGACATGCCTGATTGCACGGCGGCAACAGATCCACATAGACAGGACGTTGCGGACGCTGAAGCCCAGTGCGCTTTTCGTGGGTCAGATCAAGACTGCGTGTGAGATCGCCTGCTTTTATGTTCATCCGTGTCTGTTACAGCTCCGGTCATCAATTGGTTTAGGCATCACCGTCTGAGAATGCTCT
>JBGSOE010000400.1:0-3842 GCA_041739295.1 Thiohalobacterales bacterium
GAACTCGCACAGCTTACGCCACTACCCCCTCAAGATAGCGTGTCTACCAATTCCACCACGTCGGCTTAAATTGAGTTTACTGCTTGGGTTGTTCCTTGGTTCCTGCATCTGCCTCGCGCGTGGGCGCGGGCACATCTGGTAGATCGGAGGGTGCCGACTGCATAGGCACCTCTGGTGCATCCGGCAGATCGGAAGGCGCTGGTGAATCGGTCAGCGCGGCCGGGGCCGGGGCCTGTACTTTCTCGGTCACACTGGTCGGGGCCTTGCGATCACCCAGGATCAGCGGCGTCGACAGCAGCAGGCTGTTGGCGAAAAACAGCGTCGCCAGAATTCCGGTTGTGCGGGACAAAAAGGAACCCGCGCCGCGTGAACCGAACACCGTCGCCGAGGCACCACTACCAAAGGCCGCGCCGGCATCGGCGCCTTTGCCGTGCTGCAACAGGATCAGCACAATCAATCCAATGGCCAGAACGACCTGGACTACCAACAACAATGCGTACATAGAATTACAGCCTCACTGAGGGCAATCGCCCCCTGCGTAGTTTGCGGATGACTCCGCACAATTATTTCTGATCAGGTGCCCGGCAAATCGCCAGGAACTCATCCGCCGTCAGCGAGGCGCCACCGATCAGGCCACCGTCGATATCCGGCATCTGGAACAATTCAACGGCATTCGAACCTTTCACACTGCCGCCATACAGAATCTGAACTTTGTCGGCAACGCCTTTGTCCAGCTTGGCCAGCTTGGCGCGGATGAATGCGTGCACATCCTGCGCCTGCTGCGGGCTGGCAGTCTTGCCGGTACCGATCGCCCAGACCGGTTCGTAGGCAATAACCGATTCACCAATCGCAGCGATACCTTCCAGCTTGATCACGGCATCCAGCTGACGACCGACGACTTCTTCGGTGATGCCCTGCTCGCGTTCTTCAAGCAGTTCACCGACGCACAGGATCGGCGTCAGGCCGAATTTACGCGCGGCGGCAAACTTGCGGGCGGTGTCCTCATCGCGCTCGCCATAAATGGCGCGGCGCTCGGAGTGACCGACGATCGCGTAACTGCAACCGACGTCTTTCAACATCGGACCGGACACTTCACCCGTGTGTGCGCCGGATTCCTGATCACTGATGTCCTGCGCGCCGACTGCAAGCTTGGTGCCCTTGGCCAGTTCCGCGACCTTGGCGATATACACATAGGGAGGACATACCGCGACCGCAGCCTGCTTCACGTCGGCGAGACCCTGTTTGAGACCCGCCATGAGTGTATCGATACTCGCGGCCGAGCCATTCATCTTCCAGTTTCCTGCCACCAACGGTTGTCGCATGCCGCGCCCTCACTCCGTCCAAATCAAAGCGCGCTAGCTTAGCCGCGGGAGGCCTAAAAAGCAATTTAGATCAAGGCCAGGGCCGAGGTTCTAGAGGCTAGGCTCTAGGCAATTCCTTGACCCCTACGTCCCTGGTTAAAGACAGGTTTTCAGTACGGAACGTGGCACATGGACGGGCAACACCATCAGTCAGGCACTTTTAACCTTGGCCCAAGAACCTCGTCCCTGATTTTATTCACGCTGCTGTGGTATTAAGCAGGCGCTGGACCGCTTCCGCCAATTCGGCCGCCTCCTGGTGTACCTGAGCCTCGTCCTCGCCCTCGACCATGACCCGAACCACAGGCTCGGTTCCCGACGGTCGCAGTAGCACCCGACCACGGCCGGCCAGGCGTTTCTCGCTGGCCTGTACCGCCGCCTGTATGGGCGAATGATCCTTGATATTGACCCGGCCACTGACGGGTACATTGATCATGCGTTGAGGGTATTTGCTCATGCCTGCACGGAGATCAGCCAGTCGTTTGTTGCTCTTGACCATTTCCGTGACGACCTGCAATGCTGATACGATGCCATCACCCGTGGCGGTACGGTCCATACAGATGATGTGACCGGATGATTCACCGCCAAGAAGCCAGCCTTCCTGGACGAGCATTTCCAGGACATAGCGGTCACCGACGGCAGCGCGTTTCAGCTCAATACCATCACGTTGCAACGCATGCTCCAGACCCAGGTTGCTCATCACGGTACCGACCACCCCGCCGTGCAACATGCCGGCCTGGTGACGTGAACGAGCGATGATGTACAAGAGTTCATCACCATCAAGCAGCTGCCCTTTGTGATCAACCATCGCCACCCGGTCACCATCGCCATCGAAGGCAATACCAACATCGGCGCCATGTTCCAAGACGGCGGCCTGTAGGCGCTTTGGATTGGTGGAACCACAATCTTCATTGATGTTCAGTCCATCCGGATAGACACCAATAGAAATCACTTCGGCATCCATCTCGTCGAATACCGCTGGCGCAACCTTGTAGGTGGCTCCGTTGGCGCAATCAACGACGATTTTGAGCCCGTGCAGACTCATCATCATGGGCGTGGTGCTCTTGCAGAATTCAATGTAACGGCCTTCGGCATCGCGCACCCGCACCGCTTTTCCCAATCGACTCGAATCGACGGTCACCATGGGTTCATCGAGCATGCGCTCAATCTCCAGTTCGACCTCATCTGGAAGCTTGGTGCCCTGAGCGGAGAAAAATTTGATGCCATTGTCGGCATAGGGATTATGCGAGGCGCTAATAACAATACCGGCACAGGCATGCAGAGTACGGGTCAGATAGGCGATCGCCGGGGTGGGCATTGGACCCAGCAGCTGAATATCCATACCGGCCGCTGACAATCCCGCTTCCAGCGCCGACTCGAACATATAGCCGGAGATGCGCGTGTCTTTGCCGATCAGGACTTTGTCGCAGGTGCTTGAGCCGAGCACCTTGCCCACGGCCCAGCCCAGCTTAAGCATAAACTCGGCGGTAATCGGCGCTTCGCCGACCCGACCGCGAATACCATCTGTTCCGAAATATTTCCTAGACACTGCCATCCCCTTTCAACATTGTAATTATCATCTCTGACCATTAAAGAATCGCCAACAAATTGATCAGCTCTCACCTGACGACGGCACCATGGCTTACTCGTTTAGTAGAGTTTAGACCAATAGTATCAATATCCCGCCCCTTGCGAATCCACAGCGATTAATCAATCGCCCGCACTGCCGCGCACATACGCACTGCCTGCACCGTGGCCGCAACATCATGGACGCGGAGTATCCGCGCACCCAGCCAAGTTGCCAACACCGCCAAGGCCACGCTCGGTTGCAGCCGTTGCTCAATGGGCAAATCCAGCAATTGACCGATCATAGATTTACGTGACAACCCTACGAGCAGCGGATACCCAGCATTAGCGAGCACCGGCAGATATCTCAACAGCTGTAGATTATGTTCCAACGTCTTACCAAAGCCGAAGCCCGGATCGAGCAGAATATTGGTGGCCGGAATTCCCGCAGACCGACAGACATCTGCGCGCTCTACCAGAAAATCCCGCACCTCGGTGACGACATCCACATACTCGGGATGATGCTGCATCGTGCGTGGCGCGCCCTGCATGTGCATCAGACAGACTGGCACACGACAGGCGACTGCGGCTTCCAGTGCGCCCGGTTCACGTAGCGCACGCACATCGTTGATCAAACCTGCACCCGCTGCTACTGCCGCACGCATCACTTCCGACTTGCTGGTATCCACGGAAATCACCACCGGCAGTTCTGAGTGTAACGCCTCAATGACTGGGATAACGCGATCCAGTTCCTCCTGCACAGACACGGCTGCCGCACCAGGGCGTGTCGACTCACCGCCGATATCAATGATCGCCGCGCCTTCCATTACCATCGCTCGCGCATGCGCAATAGCCGATTCGCGACTGACAAAACGCCCGCCGTCCGAAAACGAATCCGGCGTGACATTCAGAATACCC
>JBGSOE010000417.1:0-2444 GCA_041739295.1 Thiohalobacterales bacterium
TTGTACCCCAAACATGCTGGCCATCACACTGCCCACCACCTGCCACAGCGACGGCTCTCTCGCCGGGGTCTCCGGAACCTTTTTTTCATTCTGATTTGACATTGGCATTCCTCCTCGCATAGTTTAGGCACATTCGCCGCATAGTCCCAAGCGTAATCAGCGATTTAAGTTGGACATTGAAAGGTCGATATAGAATCTTGCGTACAGAACAATTAAGGCTTACTCCAAGAATAACATGAAGTTACATAATACTGTGCGATTTTTATCCAAGGATGGCCGCTACGATATGGACGTCGCCAGCATTTTTGTCCGTCGAAGGACTTGTCGGACCAGGAGTGTTATCTAGGCACTGGGGGCCTGAATGGGAACCATATTAGTCATTGATGACCAATTCTCGAGCCGACAAATGCTCGCGGAACTCGCACACACCTTCGACAGCCAGATCCAAGTTGAAGCCTTTTCATCACCACACGACGCCCTGCGCTGGCTAGGCTGGCATCTCGCCGACTTGATTCTAGTCGACTACGACATGCCGGACCTTAATGGCATAGATTTCATTCGTCGCGTCCGTGCACTGCCCAGCTGTAGTCACCTGCCGGTGGTCATCGTCACCGCCCAGGATGAACGCGATGCACGCTATGCCGCACTGGAAGCCGGCGCAACCGATTCGCTGACCCGCCCCGTTGATCACTTTGAATGTCGGGTGCGCTGCCGCAACCTGCTCACCCAATACGAACAACACCGCATCATCCAAGACCGTGCACGCTGGCTGGAGAAACAGGTCACTGAAGCCGTCGGCGCCATCCGCGTCCGCGAACAGGAAACCCTGCTGCGACTTGCCAAATGCGGCGAATACCGAGACGAGATCACCGGCAATCACGTCATCCGCATGGCCAAGTACTCGCGACTGATCGCCGAAGGCATGGGGCTTACCAAAGACGAGTGCGATGTGATCGAACTGGCGGCGCCGATGCACGACATCGGCAAGATCGGCATCCCCGATCACATCCTGCTCAAACCGGGCCGGTTACCGGAAAACGAATTCTCCGTGATGAAGCAGCATACCTTGATCGGCTATGAAATCCTCAAAGACAGCCCCTCACAGTATCTGCAGATGGGTGCGGTGATCGCGCTGGCGCATCATGAATGCTTTAACGGCACCGGCTACCCACACGGCCTGAAGGGCGAAGACATCCCGCTGGCGGCGCGTATCGTTGCGGTAGCCGATGTCTATGACGCCCTGACCTCCGCGCGTCCCTACAAGCGCCCCTGGTCCTCCAAGGACTCCATTCAATTCATGGATCGTATGAGCGGGCGGCATTTCGATCCACACTGCCTGGAAGTCTTTCAAGGTCAGATGGACCGGGTCATCAAGATCCAGCATCTATTGCGCGATCCGTCCGGGCAGGAAGTCGCTCAGCTGCATTCGGATACGGCTTGAGCCGGGACTAGGGTAACGGTGTTACCTAGCCCCTGTTCCTGCCAGCGCCCCGATAAAAAAATCGGGGTCAGAAACGAATGACACTTAGCTTAAGCGGGTTTATATCCAATGTAGGGCGGGTTAGGCGCGTTGTTTGCGCCGTAACCCGCCAAGTGTGCCGTCAGGCACAGCTTAATAATGGCGTTGTGATGCTTCGCATCGCCTGTCGGGTTACGCAAACTGCGCTAACCCGACCTACATTGGACTTAATCCGTCTCTGACCCACCGGCCAAGCCATCCGGCGCAATACGCTGCGCTATTGCGCCCTACTCCATAAATACCGACAGCTGAATCCTTCCCCCCGATCCCGGTATACTCGCGGCATCCCTAGCCGCCACGCAGCTATACAAAATGCCCAAATATATAGGCCCCGCCGACTTCCATCATGACAGCCAGGAAACCCTGGGTGTACTTGTCACTAATCTCGGCACGCCCGATGCGCCGACGCCCGAGGCGTTGCGCCGGTATCTAGGCGAATTCCTCTGGGATCCACGGATTGTAGAAATGCCGCGACCGCTGTGGTGGCTGATCCTGCACGGTGTCATCTTGCGCATTCGTCCGCGCCGCGCCGCGCGTGCCTACGCCACGGTCTGGACCGAAGCCGGTTCACCGCTGCTGGCAATCTCAAAGCGCCAAGCAGCCGCCTTACAGGAATCACTGCAAGAGCGTTTCCCCGGCCCGGTCAAAGTTGTACTCGGCATGCGTTATGGCAATCCGTCGCTCGCCACGGCGCTCGACGAACTGCGCCGCGCGAATGTCCGGCGGCTGTTGGTGTTGCCGTTGTATCCGCAATATTCCGCCAGCACCGGCGCCTCGACCTTCGATGCCGTAGCGGATGTCCTCAAACGTTGGCGCTGGTTACCGGAACTGCGTTTCATCATGCAATACCACGATCATCCAGCCTACATCGATGTCGCCGCCGCCAGCATTCGCGCCTACCGCGAGCAACACCCCGGCGATGCGA
>JBGSOE010000012.1:0-2219 GCA_041739295.1 Thiohalobacterales bacterium
GCTGGGCGCTGCGCCTGTCGATGCGGAAAACATAAAGACGCTGCGCGCGACCAGCAACGACAGCGCCAGTCTGCTGCGCAATATTCCGGGTGTCAGTCTTTACGGCGCCGGCGGCGTGTCCAGTCTCCCGGCGATCCATAGCTTGGCGGATGATCGTCTGCGCATCAAGGTCGATGGCATGGATTTGATTTCCGCCTGTGCTAACCACATGAACCCGCCACTTTCCTACATCGATCCGTCCAATGTGGAAAGCGCCCAGGTATTCGCGGGTATCGTCCCGGTGAGCGTCGGCGGCGATAGTATCGGTGGCACCATCCAGGTGAATTCGCCCGCGCCGGAATTCGCGGCGCCCGGACAGGATACGTTGAACACGGGGGAGGCCGGCGCCTTTTATCGCAGCAATGGTAATGTCGTCGGCGGAAATCTTTCGGCAACCATCGCGAGCGATAAACTGAGTGTCACGTATAACGGCGCTACCGTCGAAGCCGACAACTACACGGCCGGTGGAGATTTCAATCCGGCTGGACCGGCGGCAGCGGGCAGGGGTTGGCTGGATGCTGATGAGGTCGGGTCATCCAGCTACAAATCGACGAATCAGTCCCTTGGTTTCGCCCTCCGCCATGAAAATCACTTGGTCGAACTGAAGCTGGGTACACAGGACATTCCCTATCAGGGTTGGCCGAACCAGCGCATGGACATGACCGATAACGACAGCAATCAGATCAATCTGCTGTACAAGGGCGATTATGAATGGGGTACTCTGGAGGCGCGTGCCTATGAGGAAAAGACGCGCCACAAGATGCAGTTCGGTGATGACAAACTCTACTGGTACGGCCCCAACAACGTGCCAAATTCCGATGGCGTTCCTTGCGTGACGCTCAGTGGTGGCCCGAATGGGTGTGCCGCCGGTATGCCCATGGACACCAAAGGTAAAAATACCGGCGTGGTCGTCAAGGGTGATATCGCACTGTCGTCCCGCGACCTGCTCAGGATAGGCGGTGAAATTCAGCGTTACAATCTGGATGACTGGTGGGAGCCCTCGGGTAAGGTAATGTGGCCGGATGTTTTCTGGAACATCAACAACGGTGAACGCGATCGTCTTGCCGTATTCGCCGAATGGGAGGCGCAGTGGGATCCGCAATGGCTCACCCAGTTCGGGGTGCGTCACGAAACGGTGGACATGAGTGCCGACGAGGTGCAAGGGTATAGCCCGACGTTCAGCCCTGTCGACGAGGCCGCCTTCAACGCCGCTGATCGTGATAAAACCGACCAGAACCTGGATCTGACCGCGCTCGCGCAGTTCACGCCCTCGGCGCTGGAAACCTATGAATTCGGTTTTGCGCAGAAGACCCGTTCGCCCAATTTGTATGAACGTTATGCATGGTCCACGAATGGCATGGCGATGCGCATGATCAACTGGGCTGGTGACGGCAACGGTTACGTCGGTAATCTCGATCTGGATCCCGAAACCGCCCATACCCTGAGCGTTACTGCTGACTGGCACGATGCCACCGGGGAAAAATGGGGACTTAAGGTCACACCGTACTTCACCCGTGTCGATGATTACATCGATGCTGAACGTTGCTCTGGCGGTTCCGGTGCGGGTGCCGTTTGTACGCCTGCCAACTTGACGGTAGAGGATGCGTTTGTCTATCTCCGCTTCGTCAACCAGGACGCACAGCTCTATGGTATCGACATCTCCGGCTTCATGCCGCTGGCAAAAACCGAAAGATTCGGCGAGTTCACTCTGAATGGTTTGCTGAACTACGTCCGTGGCGAGAACCGGACGACCGACGACAATCTCTACAATATGATGCCACTCAACACCACGGTGGCAGTTGCCCAGCGACTTGGTGGTTGGACCGGTGTTGCCGAGTGGCAGTGGGTTGATAATAAAGACGAGGTGTCCTGGGTACGCAACGAGTTGGAAACCGACAGTTACAATCTCTTCAATCTCCGCGGCAGCTACGAGTGGAAACAGGTCAGGCTCGATGTAGGTGTCGAGAACCTCTTCGACAAGTTTTACAATCACCCGCTGGGCGGCGCCTATCTTGGACAGGGCAAGACCATGTCGGGAACCGATGTCGCGTGGGGTACACCGGTCCCCGGTATCGGGCGTTCGCTCTATACGGCGGTCAATGTGAAATTCTAAATTGAACTTTACTAATGGCATGCCCCCTGCAGGAGCGGCCTTGGCCGCGAACATCGCGCGTGTACAG
>JBGSOE010000041.1:0-5830 GCA_041739295.1 Thiohalobacterales bacterium
GACGGTGAAACGCTCCCGCGCCAATGATAGTAGGCACTTCGCCTGTGAAAGTAGGTCATCGTCAGACTCCTTATATCGCCCAAGGGCCACAAGCCCTCAGGTCCAAAACCCCCTCCCACAAAGAGGGGGTTTTTTATTGCATGCAAATCATCACTCTATGGCGGACAGCAGGGTGCAGGAAGCGCTTTGCTCGATCTAAGGGGGTTCATTTCCCCAACTTTCATAACGACGATAAAACTATTTGTATCTATAAAACATGTAGTTATGTGTTCCATACAACTAAAGTCGTATGGAACACGTTCCTGGTTACGGGTACGTTGCCTTCGTGAACTCATGTTCACATTTGGTTAATTTATCTGTTATAGGGAGGAATCATGAAAAACTTGATCGGTGGTATGTTGCTATTGGCGGGAATGATCGCCTTTCCGGTATTGGCGGCGGTTAACATCAACACGGCGACCCAGTCTGAACTTGAGGCAGTTAAAGGACTGGGACCCTCCAAAGCAAAAGCGATCATTTCATATCGCGAAGCGAATGGCGGGTTCAAGTCCGTTGACGAGTTGGATAACGTGAAAGGATTTGGTAAGGCCAGTGTAGACAAACTAAAGAATGAATTGTCAGTGGGAACCGAAAAGGCCAAGTGATAGGCATGCGGATGTATCCAAAGCTGCTTGCTCTCAGTTGATTTATCCCACGTGAGAGATCCCGCGGCATTCTTGCCGCGGGATCTACATGATCCATCAGGTTACACCGGTATAAGCGGGAGGCTTGTTTGATTAACGTCGTGTTTCATTAAGCCTTATAAGCATAGGCTCCCGGTATAATCCCAAGCTTTGCGGTTTCCCCTCGTTTCTCATGTCTACCCTTGCCGTCATTTTGATCGCAACTGCTGCGGGCAGTTTGCTGAGCCTGTTGCTGGCTGCGATTGTCGCCATGACAGCCCGGCCCCACTGGGTGCCGGTGTTGGTCAGTTACGCGATTGGTGCGCTACTTGGAGCCTCCTTGCTGGAGGTGTTGCCCGAAGCGGTGGAGATGAGTGGAGATATCAGGACGGTCTCCATGGCGCTGCTCGGTGGCATCATGTTGTTCTTCCTGCTAGAAAAGCTCGTGCTTTGGCGGCACTGTCACGATGAAATCTGCGAAGCGCACGGCAGTCATGACGATAGCAAGCATGATCATGGGCGTTCCGGTTTGATGATCACAGTGGGCGATACCTTCCACAACTTTGTCGATGGCATCATCATTGCAGGCGCATTTCTGGCTGACTTCCGGCTTGGTGTGGTGACGGCCCTGGCGATTATCGCGCATGAGATTCCGCAGGAAATTGGCGATTTCCTGATTTTGCTGCATTCGGGCTATACCCGGACTCAGGCACTGATGCTCAATTTCCTGACGGGAGTGGCTACTTTGATTGGCGCGCTGGTCGGGTATTACGCATTGTCGAAGTTGGAAGGATGGACGCCTATCCTTTTGGGCCTGGGAGGGGCAAGCATGCTGTACGTGGCGATGTCGGATCTGATTCCAGGTTTGCACAAGCGTGCGGAGATCGGCGCCACTCTGCAGCAACTAGTTTTGATCGGACTGGGAATCGGCAGTGTTGGACTGGCTGGACATTTCCTCGGGAACGGACACTGAATTCCTTCGGCGGCGGGGCCCGTCGGCAACAAACACAAACAGAGCCAGCGGCAATGCGCCCAGGAATATCAGGATGACGAAGGCCTTGCCGAAGCTGCTGGCGGTGAGTGCCATCATCAGGATCACATAGGCCCAGCCAATCGCTACGATGTACATCAAACAAGCTCCTTAGTGAACGCCATGGTAACCAAAGCACAATCATCACGCACGCCTACAGTTGGTTTTGTTTCACTTGGATGCCCCAAGGCCACTGTCGATTCCGAACGCATCCTCACGCAACTGCGCGCAGAAGGTTACGGTATCGTCGGGAGTTATGACGATGCAGATGTGGTCGTCGTCAACACCTGCGGTTTCATCGATGCGGCGGTCCAGGAGTCGCTCGAAGTGATTGGCGAGGCACTGGCAGAGAACGGCAGGGTGATTGTCACGGGTTGCCTCGGCGCCAAGGCCGAAGTAATCCGTGAGGCACACCCCAAGGTGCTGGCGGTATCAGGCCCGCACGCACTCGATGAAGTGATGCAGGCAGTGCACGCGGCATTGCCGAAACCACATGATCCATTCGAAGACCTGATCCCTCCTGGTGGCATCAAGCTAACCCCGCGCCATTATGCCTATCTCAAGATTTCCGAAGGCTGCAACCATCGCTGCACCTTTTGCATCATTCCGTCGATGCGTGGTGACCTGGTGAGTCGGCCCATCGGCGAAGTGATGCGCGAGGCGGAGGCACTGGTTGGTGCCGGCGTGCAGGAGTTGCTGGTGGTGTCGCAGGACACCAGTGCCTATGGCGTTGATGTCAAATACCGTCCCGGTTTCTGGAATGGCCGCCCCTTGAAAACCCGCATGACAGAACTGGCCAGCGCGCTGGGGAGCCTGGGAGCATGGGTGCGTCTGCATTATGTCTATCCCTATCCCAGCGTGGACGACGTGATCCCGTTGATGGCCGATGGCACGATCCTGCCGTACCTCGATATTCCTTTTCAGCATGCCAGTCCGCGAATCTTGAAGTTGATGAAACGACCTGGCGCAGTCGAAAAAACGCTGGACCGCATCCAGTCCTGGCGTTCTTCCGTTCCCGATCTCACGTTGCGCTCTACGTTCATTGTCGGGTTCCCGGGTGAGACCAATGCCGAGTTTGAGGAACTGCTGGCCTTTCTAAAGGAAGCCCAACTCGACCGTGTCGGCTGCTTCAAATACTCACCGGTCGAGGGAGCCTCTGCCAATGACTTGCCCGATGCCGTACCCGAAGAGTTGAAGGAAGAGCGCCTGGAGCGCTTTATGGAAATACAGGCTGAAATCTCGGCAGCCAAACTCGACGCCAAGATCGGCCGTGAAATCGAGGTCATTGTCGATGAAGAAGACGAGGTGGGCACGCTCGCGCGCAGCCACGGAGATGCACCGGAAATCGACGGCGTGGTTTATCTGGAGGGTGTGTTTGATCTGGCGCCTGGAACTCGTCTCAATGTGCGCGTCGAGGAAGCAGACGAACATGATCTGTGGGCAAGCCCAGTCTGAGCATGTTGCATATTGGTGCATGCTTCCGGCGCCATGTACGCTTAAAGTGCATCTGGACTGCAGTGTGGATGTTTGAAACCCTTGCTGCATAAGGCTTACAGAGAATTATCTGGTTGGCATGATCCATGCTATGGATTTCATGAAGTCTTCACAATCCCACGTCATAGTGACTTGAATTCAATAAGGGAGTTGAAACCATGAAACTAGGATTCCTTGCAGCTGGCTTGATGATTCTGTCGAGTTCATTGCCTGTGGCGGCAGCTCAGGCCGCCGGGGGTGACGAGGTATTGTGCCGTGGCAGCTATCCGGTTTTACTGATGACAGAGCAGGAGTGTCGCGCGTATACCCGGCAGGTCATGGCGCTGAAGTCAGCTGGCCAACTCAGCGCGCTGGCGACCTTGCAGCAGCAGCATGCGTTGCAACTGGAAGCGCGGGCTGCTACCTGTCCCTGCATGGATTCCAAATCCAAGGCCGCCGCCCCACAGCACCTCGTGATGCTAGAGCCGGATTGTTAGGCTGGAGTCAAGAGATCGCAGGTATCTGCCAGGAACTCGACAGCAGATGCGGGAAAATGGACGCCCGAATCCGATCCGTCGATCCTGGTTCGTTGAATTGATGGACTATTACTGCCCGCCCATGCAGGTATGCAAGTTGCTCTTGTTGTAGCGTGGGCATGACAGGGCCCGGCCATAGGGAGACGCACATGAAGATCAGCCTGAGAATGATTGCATCCGCTTTAATCGGAAGTTCGGTTTTTCTTGCCGGTGGCAATGTGTACGCCGCTACCGATCTCGAGGAGTGTAAGGCGGGATACAAGATGATGCTGATGACTCCGGGGGAATGTCGGGGCTTCCTGAGAGAGTTCCGGTCGGCCCAAGCAAGGGCGGATCATTTGGCTGTTCTGGATTTGCAGGAGTGGCATACCGCGCTCCTCATCGAACGTTCTCAGGCCTGCCCCTGCAGGGCGGAGCCGGCCATCGTGCAAAGTATTCGCAAGTATGACCCGAGCGTACACGTCGCTTACTCAGGCAAATATTGAACCTGAAAACCGCAGTTGACCGCTCATTGCCTTTGCAAACGCCGCATGAATGCAGAGTTGAGTGCCTTTTATTCCGTTCACCCGGTGGGTGTGACCGTTACGCGCCCGACGGCACGCCTGATCGTGCGCCTGCCATTGTCGCGCCTCCTTGCGGGCCCCGGCCCGCAGCGTCTGCTTCGCCCTAAAGGACTCCGATCCACTACGGGCCAAAGCCCGTGTGGAATCGTATGTGGCAGACACCCGATCAGACACACCCTCGGACGCGTCCAACTTCGGTTTCTAGGTTGAAGTTAGGTTTCGCGGGCGTTTCCAGATTTTCCATGCATCGCTTCGCTGAAGATGCAGCGCTTTGCCATTGACCGGATCCATTAGGCACAGGCCGGCTGCGCCGACTGCGCGCAGGGATCCGCGCAGCGGAACAAACCAGTCCTTTTCCAGACCCCGGAGGGCATCGCGCCATCCGTAGGCGTCGCCGTATTCCCCGGCCTGTGCCAGTTCATCCAGCAGGGTTACGCCTTCAGCTTCAAGCATGGTTTTTTCAAGATGCGAGGGGGGGGATAGCACGGGAACCCTGCAGAACGTACCCAACGCGCGCGCCTCGCTATCGCGGGCATAAATTGTCATGCGGACTGTGGGCTCGGCGGGTTTGGTGCCGCCACCCCACAGCCATACTGAATTCACCGGCAACTCGCCGCGAGTCTCGCGCGCCTGATTGACCGGATGCGTAAACAACAGCATCTGCAGCTCGTTCAGCAGGGTACGAAAGCGCATGGCGTCGTCACCTTGCGGCATAAGGGATTCTATGCCTTGACCCCTTGCAACGGACGGAGGGTGGGTGGTCAGCCGAGGCGGATTCGCAAACGGCACATACCAGCGGTGCGGGTGCAGCGGAATCGGGTTGAATGCTTCGCCAAAATGCTGGCCAATCGCGGTGGCCAAGGCTGAAGCCTCCTGTGGCGCCAGATTCAGCATCCTGTTGTCCGTCAGCACGATGCGATCGCGCATCAAACCCAGATGTACCGGGTCGGCGCGCAACCAGTGCGTTTCCTCAGCAGGCCTGCCATCCGCCTCCAGGGTGATCGGGGCGAGCGGCCAGTCCTGCTGGCGCGGAATGCTCATGGTCTCGCACAAGGCGGCCTCCACCCCCTCCTGGGGGCAAGACCGGATCGTTCCTCGTGCCAGCAGCGTTTCCAGCGCGGGGAGGCGCAACCCATGAGTTGCACTTTCCAGCAGGCGTGAAGGTGGAAACAGGTGGGGGATGAGGAACAGCATGCAGTGAGTGTATCAAGCGGATTCGCTAGAATGGCAGGCATGCGCCAGGCCCTTCATGAAATCATCGTTACCACCCGAGGCAAGGGTCTGTATGACTTCACTTCGGAGGTTTACGGCTGGGTGAAAGCAGGCGGGATAAGGGATGGACTGCTCACCCTCTATATCCGACACACTTCGGCAAGCCTGCTGATCCAGGAAAATCATGATCCGACGGTGCAGACCGATCTGGAGCCAGACTGTGTAAAAACGCCCTCAGAAATCGGATAATTCCCTATCGCATTTTGGGGCATCCAGATGAAGCGTTTTGTTCAAGGCGAAAGCCGAACCCAAGGCACTCTTCTTCCAGAACTGCTTGACGACTACATTGCCGAG